>JAQUNT010000505.1 GCA_028717525.1 Elusimicrobiota bacterium | reverse complement strand
GGCTGCAGGACAGGCCCCGGCACAGGCCGATGCGGTGCCGGCCCGCGGGCTTCTGGGTGAAGCTCGGGAAGAAGGTGGCCAACTCGTGGATGCGGCTGCGCGGCACGACGAAGAGCCCGGCCAAGTACTCCTCGTCCTCGTCGCTCACGCAGCGGTGCCACTCCTGCACCTGGCGCAGAGCCTCCACCAGGCCCATGAGCGGAGCCGGGTAGCGCTCGGCCCAGGACTTCAGGACCTTCTCCTGCTCCGGGGTGAAGGCGCTCACCGGTCCAGCTCCCCCGCGATCATGTTGACCGACCCGAAGGTCGCCACCACGTCGGCCACATAGGCTCCCTCGAGCAGCTTGGGCAAAGCGGCCATGATGAAGAGGCAGGGCGGCCGGCAGCGCACCCGGTAGGCCCGGTCCGAGCCGTCCGACACCACGTGGAAGCCCAGCTCCCCGTTGCCCCCCTCCACCGCGTGGTAGACCTCGCCCGCGGGCACGCGCACGCCCCAGCTCCACATCACGGTCTCGAACTGGTTCATGAGGCCTTCTATGTTGCCGTAGGTCTGCTCCTTGGGCGGCATGGCCAAGGCCGGGTCCGCGGTCATGACCCCGGCGGCCCGATCGCGGCCCGAGCCCTCCAAGGTCCGGCAGGTCCTGGCCAGGCAGCGCGGCAGCAGGGCCGTGCTCCCGGCCTTGCCCATGTCCTGGAAGGCGAAGGCGTCCTTCATCTCCCAGGGCGAGAGGGCCACGGGCCCCTCGGGCATCCGCCGCAGGCACTGCTCTACGATGCGCAGGCTCTGTCCGATCTCGGCCAGGCGGCAGAGGTAGCGGTCGAGGTTGTCGCCCCGGCTGCCCACGGGCACCTCGAAGTCCAGGCGGTCGTAGACCAGGTAGGGGTGCGCCCGGCGCACATCGTAGGCCACGCCGGTGGAGCGCAGGAAGGGGCCCGTGATGCCGTAGGCCAAGGCGTCGGCCTGGGAGATGATTCCCACGCCTTCCACGCGGTCGAGGAAGAGCCGGTTCTTGGTGAGCAGGGCCTCGGAGTCGGCCACCAGCCTGCGGATCTTGGAGGACGCCCCGAGGCACCTCTGCGCGAAGCCCTCGGGCAGGTCGCCCTTGACCCCGCCGATGCGCGTGTAGTCCGTGGTGACGCGCGCGCCGCAGAGCTCGTCGATGAGCTGGTAGAGGTATTCGCGGCCCTCCATGAGGTAGAGGAAGACCGTGAAGGCGCCCAGCTCCATGGCGTTGGCGCCGATGCAGGTGAGGTGGTCGGCGACGCGGGAGAGCTCCGAGGCGATGACGCGCAGGTACTGGGCCCGCTCCGGGATGGTCACCCCGGCGATGCGCTCGACCGCGCCGCAGAAGCCGGAGTTGTTGATGAGCGGCGAGACGTAGTTGAGCCGGTCGGTGTAGGGGATGGCGTTGTTCCAGGTCTCGGTCTCCGCGTGTTTCTCGAAGGCCCGGTGCAGGTAGCCGATCTCCGCTTCGCACTTGACGATAAGCTCGCCCTCCAGCTCCAGGATGAGCCGGATGACCCCGTGCATGGCCGGGTGGGCCGGCCCCATGTTCAGGAAATAGGTCTTCTTCCGCGTCATTCGAACGGGATCTCCTGACGCGCGGAGTTGAAGCTGGGGCTGTCGGGCAGAGCGCCGGACTCGGGGCCGATCAAGGGCTGGCGCTGCTTGAGCGGGTAGTCCTTGCGCAGGGGGTGGCCCACGAACTCCTCGTAGAGGAGCAGGCGCTTGATGTCCGGCCGGTCCTCGAACCGGAGCCCGAACATGTCCCAGACCTCGCGCTCCAGCCAGTCCGCGTTGGGCCAGATGGAGCGCACCGAGAGCAGGACCGAGCCCTCGTCGTAGGGGGCGCGCAGTTCCAGCCGGGGCATGGTCTCCAGGCCGGTCGCCGGATCGACGCAGGCCAAACGGTAGACCGCCTCGAAGCGGTGGGGCTTGGGCTCCGGGGCGCCGGCCGTAAGGAAATCCGTCCGGCCGGCACCTGCGGAACTTCCGATACCGCAGGCGCCGGCCGGAAACTCGCGCTCCCAGCCCATCGGCTCCGGGCCGGCGCCGTAGCGGGAGTAGTCCACGGCGGTGAGGTCCACCAGGACGTTGTAGCCGTCGGCCCGGAGCTGGCGCAGGGCGTCGAAGGCCTGGGCCGAGGCCACGGTCCGGGTCTCGAACTTCATCTCCCCCGCCTCCCCTGAGCCTGGATCTTCTGCTGCAGCATGGTCAGGCCGTGCAGGACCATCTCCGGCCGCGGCGGGCAGCCCGGGATGTAGACGTCCACGGGCAGGATGGTGTCGATGCCCTGCACCGTGGAGTAATCGTCGTAGAAGCCGCCCGTGCAGGTGCACACTCCGAAGGCGATGACCCACTTGGGCGAGGCCATCTGGTCGTAGATGCGCCGCAGCACCGGGGCGATCTTGTGCGAGATGGTCCCCACCACCATGAGCAGGTCGGCCTGGCGCGGGGAGAAGCGCGGGAAGCCGGCTCCGAAGCGGTCCATGTCGTAGTGCGAGGCGGCGGTGGACATGTACTCCATGCCGCAGCAGGCGGTCACGAAGGGGTACTGGAAGATGGAGTACTTGCGCGCCCAGCCCAGGGCCGCGTCCACCTGAGTCGTCACCAGACCGCCTTCGGGCAGAGCTTCCATCAGCGGCATGAGAGGGACCCCTTGCGCCAGAAATAGCCCAGCATGAAGATCAGCAGGCCGACGAAGATCGTGACCGCGGCCACGGCGTGGCCGTTGAGGGCCCCCCGGTTGAGGGCCCAGGGCAGGAGGAAGG
>JAQUNT010000504.1 GCA_028717525.1 Elusimicrobiota bacterium | reverse complement strand
ACCGCGATATTAATAAAAAACCTTTCCCTTATAGGCATTTTGGTGCCGGCCGTAAGGATGTCCGTCCGGCCGGTACCTACGGAACTTCCGATACCGTAGGTGCCGGCCGTAAGGATGTTACTCCGGCGGTTCAGTCGTTCTTTTCGGGCGAGATGAGACCCAGGTCGATGCCCTTGACCACGGCCTCGGTGCGGTTGCTGACGCTGAGCTTCTGGAACACGCTGTTGAGGTGGTTCTTGACCGTCTTGACGCTGCACTCCAGGGCGGCGGCGATCTCCTTGTTGGAGTTGCCGCGGCCCAGGAGCGCCAGAACCTTGATCTCGGTCTTGGTCAGGGCCACCAAAGAGGCCTCGGCCGAGGCCCCGCCCATCTGGCGCAGCCCTTCGATGAGCTTGCTCATCACCGGCTGGGGGATCATCACGCCCTCGTTGGCGAAGGCCTTCAGGGCGTTGACCAGCTCGGAGGCGGGCAGCATCTTGGAGAGATAGCCGTTGGCCCCGGCCTGGATGGCCTCCATCACGTGGGACTCGTCCTCGTAGGAGGAGAGGATGAGGACGTTGGTGTCCGGACAGTCGCGGTGGATCTGGCGCGCGGCCTCGATGCCGTCCATGTGGGGCAGTTTGATGTCGAGCAGGATCACGTTGGGCTTGAGCTTCTTGACCATGCGCAGGGCCTCGACCCCGTCTCCGGCCTCGCCCACCACCTGCAGCGCCTTCTCGCCTTCAAGCAGGTCCTTGATGCCTTCCCGGAAAAGGGTCTGGTCGTCGGCGATCAGGACGGTGATTTTCTTCTTGGCTGCCATGGGGGGGTGTTCTCCTGTTCAAAACTGGCGCTTATGATATCAAATTATCCGGAACTGCCAACACAAAAGGATTTTTTTGATATAATGGCCGCCCAAGGCGCGGTAGCTCAGAGGTTAGAGCGGTCGTTTCATAAGCGATAGGTCGGTGGTTCGATCCCACCCCGCGCCACGATTTCGCTCCGCCGCTCTCCGGCCCAGGAATTTGACACCTCCTTCCGTATTTCATTATATATATCGCCTTTTCGAATCCGCCGAAGCTTCCCAGGAGGGTCAATGTCCGAGATGCTTGTCGTGGTCAGCAAGGTCAAGAAGATGGTCAAGGACGCCGGGTTCAGGACCGGCGGCGACTACGTCGAAGCCCTTTCCACCAAGATCAACGCCATGGTCGGCGCCTCCATCGAGCGCGTCAAGGCCGACGGCAAGAAGAAGACCCTCGGCGCCGAGGACCTGCAGTAGCCTCCCACCGTTGAGAGACTGACGGCATCGAGTCTGGCGGCCGGGCTCAGGTCCGGCCGCCGGGATGTGATGGGGAACCTGGAGCGCGCCGCCACAGCCAGCCGCCCGCGCCCGCAGCCGCAAGCGGGCACGGGCCTGCGTCCATTCCGCGACTTCTGCGAGTCGGCCCTGTACCACCCCGAGCGGGGGTTCTACACCCGGGGCCGGCCCGCGGAGCACTTCTACACGGCGCCCGAACTGCATCCCGCCTTCGGCTGGACCCTGTCGCGGGCCCTGGCGCGCTGGCTCGACGCCCTGCGCTCCCGCAGCGTCGCGCCGCCCTACACCGTAGTCGAGATGGGCTCCGGGACGGGGCTGCTGGCGCGCAGGCTGCGCGAGGGCCTGCGGCGCGAGCGCCCGGACCTGGAGGCCGAGCTCTGCTGGGTCCTGGTGGAGCGCAGCCGCGGCCGCCTCATGGAGAGCCTGGCCGGGTTCGAGGACATGCCGGGGCGCGTCCTGGGCTGCGAGCGCCTCAGCGAGGTCCCGCCCTGCCGGGGCGTGTTCCTGTCCAACGAGCTGGTCGACGCCCTGCCCTTCCACGTCCTGGAGAAGCGCGGCGGTCGGGTCTGGGAGCTCTACGTCGACGAGTCCGGCGACCCGGTCCTGGGCGAGCTCTCCACGCAGGCGCTGCTCCCGCACGCCCGCGCCGTGGCCGAGGCCCTGGCTGACGGGCAGAGGCACGCGGTCTCCCTGGAGGCCCGCGCCTGGCTGGGTGAGGCCTCCGCGCGTCTGGAGTGCGGCTACCTGGCCACCATCGACTACGGCAAGCGCTTCGCGGCGGGAGACGTCAACGCCCCGCGCAGCTACCACAGGCACACCGTCTCCGACCGGCTCCTGGGCGAACCCGGCCGGCGCGACCTGACCGCGCCGGTCGACTTCAACGCGCTCATCGCGGAGGGGGAGAGGCTGGGGCTGTCCTGCGCCGCCTTCACCACCATGGCCCGGTTCCTCCTCGACCACGGGATCCTGGACTGGCTGCCGGCCGGGTCGGACTCGGCGACCGTCGCCGAACGGGCCCGGCTCAAGACCCTCGTGCATCCGGAAGGGATGGGCGAGGCGTTCAAGGTCCTCGTGCAGTCCAAGCGGGCGGGCCCATGCTGAGCCCCTACGTCGACGTCTTCCTGTTCGTGGCGACGGGAGTGGCTTTCGGCGCCGGCGCGCTCATCGCGGGGTGGCTCCTGCGCCCCAGCCTGCCCTACGCCCGCAAGCTCACCACCTATGAATGCGGCATCAAGCCCACGGGCTCCAGCGAGGTCGAGCTCAACATCCGCTTCTATGTCTTCGCTTTGCTCTTCTTGGTCTTCGACGTCGAAATCCTCTACGTCTATCCCTGGGCGGTGACTGTCCAGGAGGTGGGGATGCTGGCTCTGGCGGAGATGGCGGTCTTCCTCGCCGTCCTGTTCCTGGGCCTGATCTTCGCTTGGCGCAAGGGGGCCTTGGTTTGGGAATAGTCCTCGACAAATTCCCCATGGTGGCCAAGC
>JAQUNT010000503.1 GCA_028717525.1 Elusimicrobiota bacterium | reverse complement strand
CTCTTCATGGACGCCGACCGCTCCACCGCGGCCCACTACCTGGTCCCGGTGGTCAACGCCCTACTGGACGGGTGCGACGTGGCCGAGGCCCACCGCGCCTACAAGATCCATCTCGCCGAGTTCCCCTTCATCGTCCACCGCTTCCTGGCCCACGTGGTCTACGCGGCCTTGGTCCGGTCCGTCCTGGGACTGCGCGGACACGACACGGAGACGGGCTTCAAGTTCTTCCGGCGCGAGGCGGCCCTCAAGCTCCTCGACGCCGCCACGGCCCCGGGCTGGTTCTGGGACACGGAGGTGATCGCCAACGCGCACGCCGCCGGCTACTGCGTGGCGGACATCCCGTCGCTCTTCGTGCGCACCAAAGGCATGGGCAGCACCGTGCGCCTGGCCCGGGACAGCTGGGCGCAGTTCCGGGCCCTGGTCGGCTACGCGCGGCGCCGGCGCGGCCGCAGCCTGCGCGGGCCCTGCTGCCGCTGAGGGCCGAGCAGGCAGAGCCGGACCGCGCGGATCACGTCGCGGACGTCCCGCTCGCTGAGCGCCGCCGACAGCGGCAGAGACAATGTGGTCTCCCCGATGGCCTCGGCCTGCGGCAGGTCCCCGGGCTTGCAGCCGCAGGCCCGGCGGTAGTAGGGCTGCAGGTGCAGGGCCGTGTAGTGCACGCCCGTGCCGATGCGCTGCCGGTGCAGGGCCGCCATGAGTTCGTCGCGGGAGAGCCGGGCCTCGGGCGTGAGGCGCACGGCGTAGATGTGGCGGGCGTGGCGCGCGCCGGGCTGCGGCGGCGTCGGCAGCCGCAGGGGCAGCCCCGCCAGGCCCCGGTCGTAGAGGCCCCAGAGCCGCTCGCGCAGGCGGAGGTTCGCCTCCAGCCGCCGCAGCTGGTGCAGCCCGAAGGATGCCTGCAGGTCCGTCATCCGGTACTTGAAGCCCGGCTGGACCACCGCGTAGTGCTTGTAGCCGCGGTCCGAGAAGCGCGCCCAGGCGTCCTCGGACATCCCGTGCGAGGCCAGGATCTTGGCCCGGTCGGCCCAGTCGCGGCGGGAGGCGGCCAGCATGCCGCCTTCCACCGTGGTCAGGTTCTTGGTCACGTAGAAGCTGAAGCAGGTCAGGTCCGCCAGGCGGCCCGCCCGCTGGCCCTTGCTGACCGCCTCGATGGCGTGCGCGGCGTCGGCGATGACCAGGAGGCCGCGCTCGTCGGCCAGGGCGCGCAGGCCGTCCATGTCGCAGGGCCGGCCGTGCAGGTGCACGGGCAGCAGGGCCTTGGTGCGGCGCGTCAGGCGCCGCCGGACGTCGGCGCAGTCGATGTTCATGGTGTCGGGGTCGACGTCGGCGAAGACGGGCCGGGCCCCGGCGTGGACCACCGCGTTGGCCGTGGCGCAGAAGGTCATGGCCGGGACGATGACCTCGTCTCCCGGCCCGATGCCGGCGGCGAGGACGGCCAGATGCAGGGCCGCGGTGCCCGAGTTCAAAGCCACGCAGTGCCGGGCGCCCAGATAGGCGGCGAACTCGCGCTCGAAGCGGTGCGTCTTGGGACCGGTCCCGACCCACCCGGAGTCGATGGTGTCGAGCACCTCGGCCCTTTCCTCCGGCCCGAAGCCGGGCCGGCCGAAGACCAGGTAGCTCCGCCTCATGCAGAGAAATGATAGCATGGCAGGCCATGTCGCGACGCTGGCCGGCGCTGCTGCCGCTGCTCCTGGCGGTCCTGGCCCTGGCCTTCGGCTTGCGCCTCTGGACCGGGCCGGGCATCGTCTACTCCCCCCACTCGGACATCGTGGCTTACCTGGCCGGGGCCAAGACCGTGTTCCAGGAGGCCCTGCGCCAGGAGGGCGGGCTGCCGCTCTGGAACCCCTCGGCCAACTGCGGCACCCCGGCCCAGGCCCGGCCCGCCTCCATGTACACCTTCCCCCTGCACTGGCCCTACCTGTTCCTCTCCGTGGAGAGGGCCACCAACCTGGCGGTCCTGCTCGACCTTCTGCTCGCTGGGCTGGCCATGTACCTGCTGGCCCTGCGCCTGCTGGAGAGGCCGGAGTCGGCCTTCTTCTGCGGCGCGGGCTACATGCTCTGCCGCCTCTGCCTGCACATGCTCCACGCGGGCTGGTTCGGCGGCCTGACCATGTACGCCCTGGCGCCGCTCTGGTTCTGGGCCCTGGACCGCCTTCTGGAGAAGCCCGACGGACGCCGCACCGCGGTCCTGGCCGCGGTCTGCTGGCTCTGCCTCATCCAGGGCTACATCCAGGGCTTCTACTACGCGGCTCTGGCCTCGGCCTTCTTCATAGCCTGGCGCCTGCGCGGGGAACGCGGCCGAGCCCTGGCCTGGCGCCTGGCGGCCCTGGCCGCGGCTGGCGCCTTGGGCTGCCTGCTCGCGGCCCCGGACCTGCTCCCGCAGCTGGAGTTCGTCTCCTTGAGCACCCGGACCGCCTCGGACTACGGCTTCTTCATCCGGGGCGCGCCCTCCTGGCCGGACCTGAGGACGCTGCTCGACCCGTCGCGGACCGGGGGCCGGGCCGAGTTCTGGGAGAACAACTTCTACTTCGGGCTATGGCTCTCCCCCCCCGCGCTCTTCGCCTGCTGGCGCAGGCCCCGCCAGTCCCTGCCTTTGGCCGCGGCCGCGGCCGGTCTGCTCCTGCTCTGCTTCGACACCCCGTTGACCAGGCTCTGCTACGAGGCCCTGCCCGGCTTCAAGCTCTTCCGCCTGCCTTCCCGCATGCTCATGCTCGCGCAGCTGGTCCTGCTCCTGCTGGCCGGCCGGGGCCTCGACGCGGCCTGGCCGAGCCTGCCGGCCCGG
>JAQUNT010000502.1 GCA_028717525.1 Elusimicrobiota bacterium | reverse complement strand
CCGCAGGGCTGGTGGCCCGTGACGCCGGCCGGCGCGGACCGGCCGCGCTACCGGCCGGGCTTTGCGGGGCGGCTCACGGAGCGCCAGCGGCTCGAAGTCTGCGTGGGCGCCATCCTGACCCAGAACACGAGCTGGGCCAACGTGCAGAAGGCCATGGCCCGCCTGGCCGCGGCCGGCATCGGGGACCTCAAGGGCCTGCTGGCCGTGTCCCAGCGCAGGCTGGAGGTGCTCATCCGGGCTTCCGGCTATTTCCGCCAGAAGGCCCGCAAGCTCAAGGCCTTCGCCCGGCACCTGGAGGACCGCGGCGGCAGCCTGCGCCGCTGGCTCGGGGGCGGGCAGGAGGCGCGGCGCGAGGAGCTCCTGGGTCTCTGGGGCGTCGGCCCCGAGACGGCCGATTCCATCCTCCTCTACGCCGCGGGCCGGCCCTGCTTCGTCATCGACGCCTACACCCTGCGCGTCGGCCGGCGCCTGGGCTGGTTCCGGGAGGCGTCTTACGGGCAGGCCCAGTCCTTCCTCGTCGGCCGCCTTCCCGAGGATGCCGCCCTCTACGGCGAGTTCCACGCGCTCCTGGTGGCCCATGCCAAGCTCCGCTGCCGCAAGGCCGCGCCGCTCTGCGCCGGCTGCCCTTTGCAGGAGGTCTGCCGCTATGGCCTCCAGCGCTAGCCTCCTTCTGGTCCTGGCCGCGCAGGCCTGGGGGCTCTCGGCCGCGGCTGGGAAGGTGGACATCACCCCGGACCTGGCGCGACACAACGTCTACCTGGCCGGCTTCGGCGCGCGGGGGCGCAGGCCTTCCGGAGTGCACGACCCTCTCTATGCTCGCCTCCTGGTGCTCAAGGAGGGCCGGCGCACGGTGGCGCTGGCGTCCCTGGACCTGCTGGGCTTCTCTCACGACGACGTTGAGGATCTGCGGCGCCTGGCCGGCTTCGGAGCGCCCGGCCGCTATCTTTTCGTGGCCGCCACCCACGTGCATTCCGGGCCGGACACCATGGGGCTCTGGGGGCCGCTGCCCGGACTCTCCGGGGTGGACAAGGCCTGGATGGGGGAGCTCAAGAAGAACGTGGCCGCGGCCCTGCGGGCCCTGGAGGCGCGGCTCAGCGAGGCCAGCGTGGCCGGCTGGCAGGGGACCTTGGACCCCAGGGGGCTCTGCCGCGACCGGCGCGACCCTGCGGTCATCGATCCGGACCTGGCGGCTTTGCGGTTCAGAGGCCGCGACGGCCGCGCCGTCGCCACCGTGGTGAACTGGGCCTGCCATCCGGAAGTCCTGGGCAAGGAGAACCGGATCATCACGGCCGACTTCCCGGGCGCGCTCTGCGCGAAGGTCGAGCGAGACACGGGCGGGGCCTGCCTGTTCTTCAACGGCCCCATCGGCGGCCTGCTCATACCCGACGCTGCCGAGGGGAGCTCCCCCTGGCAGGAGTCGGAACGCATCGGGGAGGCCGTGGCCGGCGCGGCCCTGCGCGGCCTGGCCAAGGCGCTCCCGGCCGCGCGGCCCGGCCTCTCCTTCCGCAGCCTTTCAGTGGACGTGCCCGTTGAGAATTCGCGCTACCTGCTCTTCCTCCCGGCCCTGGCGGCGAGCCACCGGCTCTTCGACATCCGGGGCCGGCCCCTGCCGCTCTGGAAGCTCTACGGGCTCGCCTATCAGCACGTCCTGCGGCGCCTGCAGTGGGCCGAGAGGCCCTGGGTGAAGACCGAAGTCGCGCTGGTCGACGTGGGGGCCGGGCGCCTTCTGGGGCTGCCGGGCGAGCCGTTCCCGGAGCTGGTCCTGGGCGGCTACGGCGGGAAGTTCAGCTTCGGCCGCCCCGTGCTCAAGCCCGGCAATCCGGACCCGCCGGACCTGGCGCGCGCTCCCCAGGGACCCTACCTCAAGAACCTGGCCGGCCGTCCGGTGGCGCTGTTCGTGGGCCTGGCCAACGACGAGCTGGGCTACTTCGTGCCGGAGTACGATTTCAAGGTGAGGCCGAACCTGACCTTGACCCCGCGCCTGCCGGGCGACCATTACGAGGAGACCAACTCGTTGGGGCCCTCCGCGACCAAGATCGTCCTGAACGCGGCGCGGTACCTGCTGTCGGACAAGAGGAGTGCGGACAGACCCCATGCCCAATAGAAACGACGCCGTGTCTTCCGTCCTGCGCCTGGAGCGAGCCAAGGAACTCCTGGACGAAGGCGCCTTCTCCAGGGCTCTGGCGGTCCTCAAGGGTACTCTGCCCAAGGCGTTCCGGCCCGAGGGCGACATGCTCCGAGCGGAGTGCCTGCGCGGCCGGGGTCATCTGACGGCGGCGGCGGCCTTGTACCGTGGGCTCGTAGACCGCCTCTACGCCCCGGACCGCGCCTCCTGGCTGGACTGCTGCCTGGGCCTGGTGGCGTGCCTGCGCAGCCTGGGACAGGCAGCCGAGGCCCGACGCTATTGGGCCGTGGGCCGCAAGGTCGCGGCGACGAAGGAGCTCCGGGACCGCTTTGACCTGGAGGGGGCGCTCATAGACAGGGCGGCCGGAGATTTCCCCGCGAGCTTGAGGCGGTTGCGCCGGCACCTGGCTCGGTTCCGGGGCGAGCGCGACTGGGCCGGCGCGGGCTACGCGCTCTGGGCCATCGGCGGGGCCCTGCGCTTCGCCGGAGACCTCGGCGCGTCCCGGCGGGCCTTCCTGCAAAGCCTGGCCTTGAGCCGCCGGGCGCGCGACGCCTCGGGGCAGGCCTACGCCCTCTTCTGCCTGGGCGGGGTGACCCGCATCCAGGGGGGCCTGTCGGAGGCCGAAGGCTACTACGCCCGGGCCTTGCGCGCCATGG
>JAQUNT010000501.1 GCA_028717525.1 Elusimicrobiota bacterium | reverse complement strand
CATCGTGGCCCTCCGCCTCGCGAACAGGATCGCCGAGCCGGTCAAGCTCGCCGAGGCCTCGCGCCTCGAATCGGAAGCCAAGGTCCACCGGCTCTATGAGAGCATGGTCGAGGCCGTCGGCCAGACCGACATGTCCGGTCGCCTCATCGAGTTCAATCCCGCATTCGAGGCCATGTTGGGATACACCGGCGACGAGCTGCGCCGGTTGGGCTATCAGGACCTCACGCCGCGGCAATGGCACGCGGTCGACGAGCGAGTTCTGGCCGAGCAGATCCTGCCTAGGGGGTATTCGGATACCTATGAAAAGGAGTACCGGCGCAAGGACGGAACCGTCTTCCCCATAGAGCTCCGCGTCTACCTGGTGCGCGACGCGGTCGGCAAACCTGCGGGGCTCTGGGGCATCATCCAAGACATCACGGAGAGGAGGCAAGCCCAGGCCTCCCTGGAGAAAGCCAGCGCCTACAACCGGAGCCTCATCGAGGCCAGCCTCGACGCCCTGGTCACCATCGGTCCAAACGGAAAGATCACGGACGTCAACCGGGCCACGGAGACGCTCACCGGCCTGACCAGACAGGAGCTCATAGGCTCCGATTTCTCCGAGTACTTCACGGACCCAGCCGCAGCCCGGGCCGGCTATCAGACGGTCTTCCGGGAGGGCAGCGTCAAAGACTACCCCCTGGAGATGCATCACCGGGACGGTCGGACGACCCCCGTCCTCTACAATGCCACGGTCTATCGTTCTCCCTCCGGCGAGATCATCGGGGTCTTCGCCGCGGCCCGCGACGTCACAGAGCTCAAGCATGCCCAGGCCGTCATCGAGGAGGCCTATGCGACGGAGGCCCTGCTCAACGCCCTGCGCAAGCGCTCCCTTGCCCCAGGCCGGCTGGAGGAGAAGCTCAGCGATCAACTCGCCCTGTTGGTGCGAGCCCCCTGGATGAGCCTGGAGCCCGAGGCGGTCATCAGCATCCTGAACGCCTCGGGCAAGTCCATGGTCCTGGCCGCCCGCCATGGATCGGACCCGGCACAGTCCGCTGCGTACGGCGAGCCGACGCTGGACGCCTGCCTGGGCGCACAGGGCCAAGACAGCCGGGACCGCCGCGTCGTCATCCCCATCCTCGCTGCGGAAAGGGCCCTAGGCTGCGTCAGCCTGCTTCCGAAGAGGGGCGCTGGCCTCACGGCGAAGCAGCGGAACCTCCTCGCCGCGGCCGCAGGCATCTTCGCCGCGGAGATCGTACAGGCCCGCACCGAAGAGCAACTCGCCCAGGTCCAGAAGATGGAGTCCGTCGGCCGCCTGGCCGGCGGAGTCGCCCATGACTTCAACAACCTCCTTACCGCCATCACCGGCGACGCCGAGTTCGTCCTGCAGAGACTCCCCAAGGAAGACCCCAAGCGCAAGGTCATGGAGGATATACTGCTCGCCTGCCGCCGGGCCGCGACCCTGACCCGCCAGCTGCTCGCCTTCAGCCGCAAGCAGATCCTCAACCCGCAGGTGGTGGACCTCAACGCCTCCGTGGCCGACTCGGTCAAGCTGCTGCGGCGCCTGGTGGGCGAGGAGACCCGCCTGGTGACCCGCTTCGCCGCGGCTCCCTGCCGGGTGAAGATCGATGTCGGCCAGATGGACCAGGTGCTCATGAACTTGGTGGTCAACGCCCGCGACGCCATGCCCAAGGGCGGGATTGTCACCATTGCGACGGAGACGACCGGCCCTCATATCTGGCTGCGCGTGTCAGACACCGGCGAAGGCATGGACGAGGCCACCCTGAGCCGCCTCTTCGAGCCTTTTTTCACCACCAAGGAGCCGGGCAAGGGCACAGGTCTGGGTCTATCCACGGTCTACGGCATCGTCAAGCAGAGCGGCGGCGACATCCAAGTCGAGAGCTCCCCCGGGAAGGGGACGACCTTCAGCATCGTCCTGCCTCGTGCAGAAACGGGCAAGCCGGCGAAGGCCGGCAGGCCGAAGTCGTCGGCCATCGGCGGTCGGGAGACCGTGCTGGTTGCAGAGGACGAGGAGAGCGTGCGCCGCATCGTCCTGCGCGCCTTGGAGGGACGCGGCTACACCGTGCTGGCCGCGGCGAACGGAGCCGCCGCGCTCAAGCTGCTTGAAGGTCACGGCGGCACCGTCGAGCTCCTGCTCACCGACGTGGTGATGCCCGGCATGAACGGCCGGGAACTGGCCTGCGAGGTCACGCGGCGATGCCCTGGCGTCCGGACGCTCTACATGTCGGGCTACACGGACGACGCGGTCGTGCGACACGGGGTGCTCGAGCCCGGGCTGGCCTTCATCTACAAGCCTTTCGACGCCGAGGTCCTCGCCGCCAAGGTGCGCGAGACCCTCGACGGCCCGCCGGAGGCCAGGGCGTAGAGGCTCAGTCGGCCGGCCTGATGACGCCTGTAGCGGAAAGACAGGTTTGAGTCACAGAGCAGTTCTGGCTCTCAAGTTCCAAGGAGTGGCGCGAGGCCCAGGAGAAGATTAGGAGCAGGGTTGGTCACCTGCGTCATGCAAGGCAAATTCCGAGTCTACCTCCCTGTCAAGAAATAGGCCGATTCGACGATGCATCACTGCATTGTACACCAATCGGCTCAACTTGGTGATGAAGCCGGTTTCGCGAATTCGGTTGGAAAACTAAGATCTTCGACGCAGAGTCCTGGGCTGTCTGCGCCGGGAGATCGGGGATTTGCAGACCGTCGCCTTGGACCACTTGGCTATCGCACCAAAGGACGCACGGACCGTCGATAACGGATATGATAACACGATTGTGACGGGGTCCGCAAATGCCTCCG
>JAQUNT010000500.1 GCA_028717525.1 Elusimicrobiota bacterium | reverse complement strand
AGCGAAGTGGCGGAGAGGCCCGGGTCTCCCGCGGTGAGGTAGGCGATGAAAGCCGCGCGCCCCTGGCCGCGGCTGGCGCGGAAGGCCTCCTGCAGCCGGGACCTAGCCATGGCTGCCCCGCACCGTGTCCATGTCCTTGTCGCCCCGGCCCGAGAGGTTCACGATGACGATCCGGTCCCGCCTCATCTTCGGCACGCGCTTGAGCGCGTAGGCGAGCGCGTGGCTGCTCTCCAGGGCCGGGAGCAGGCCCTCCTGGCGCGCCAGGAGGTGGAAAGCCGCGAGGGCCTCCCGGTCCGTGACCGAGACATAGGCCGCCCGCCCGCTCTCGAAGAGCTCCGCGTGCTCCGGCCCCACCGCGGGGTAGTCGAGCCCGGCGGAAACGCTGTGGGTCTCGCGGACCTGGCCGGCGCGGTCCTGCAGGAGGTAGGTATGGGCCCCGTGCAGGACCCCCGGGGAGCCGCCCTGCGCTCCCGGAGCGAAGCGCGCCGCGTGGCGCCCCGTGCGCAGGCCCTCTCCCCCGGCCTCGACTCCCACGAGTTCCACGTCCTGGTCCTTCAAGAAGGCCGAGAAAAGCCCGATCGAGTTGCTGCCGCCGCCCACGCAGGCGATGAGGAGGTCCGGCAGCCGGCCCTCGGCGCGCAGGATCTGGCGCCGCGCCTCCCGGCCGATCACGCTCTGGAAGTCCCGGACCATGGTGGGGAAGGGGTGGGGGCCCAGGGCCGAACCCAGGATGTAGTGGGTGGTGCGCACGCTCGCGGCCCAGTCGCGCATGGCCTCGTTGACCGCGTCCTTGAGGGTCCGGCTGCCCGAGTCCACGGGGACCACCTGGGCGCCCAGCAGCCTCATGCGATAGACGTTCAAAGCCTGGCGCTCCATGTCCACGGCGCCCATGTACACGGTGCATTCCAGGCCCAGGCAAGCGGCCGCGGTGGCGGCCGCCACCCCATGCTGGCCGGCTCCGGTCTCCGCGATGACCCTGGTCTTGCCCATGCGCCTGGCCAGCAAGGCCTGGCCCATGGTGTTGTTGATCTTGTGCGCGCCGGTGTGGGCGAGGTCCTCGCGCTTGAGATAGACTTTGGCTCCGCCCAGGGTCCGGGTCAGCCGGGCCGCGAAGCTCAGAGCCGTGGGCCGGCCCACGTAGTCCTTGAGCCAGGCCTTGAGCTCCCTGCGGGCGGCCGGGTCCGCGCGGAACCCGGCGTAGGCGCGGCTGAGCTCCTGCAAGGGCCCGATCAGGGTCTCCGGCGCGTAGCACCCGCCGAACCTGCCGAAGCGTCCGGGCTTGCTCTTCATCCCGCCTCCGTTCGCCGCAGGGCCGCGAAAAAGACCCGCACCCGGTCCGGGTCCTTGATCCCGGGCGCGGCTTCCAGGCCGCCGGACACGTCAACACCCCAAGGTTTGGCCGCGGCCACGGCCTCGGCCACATTGTCCGGGGTGAGGCCTCCGGCCAGGAGCGTCCGTCGCTTCTCCGCCAAAGCGCCCGCCATCATCCACTGCGCCGGGCCCGGGGCCTCGGGCTCGGATCGGGAGCGGTCAGCCAGAAGGTACTCCGCGGGGCAGGACTCCGCCCGCTCCGCGTCCCCCGCGGAGCGCAGCACGAAAGCCTTGATGCAGCGCTTCTCGCCCAGGGCCAGGCAGAAGGAGTCCGGCTCCGCGCCGTGGAGCTGGATCAAGTCCAGAGGGATGTCGGCCGCGACCTTCCGCACGGTCTCCAAGCTCTGGTCCATGAACACCCCCACGCGCAGCACCGTCTTGGGCAGGACGGCGCAGATGGCGCGAGCCTGCGCGGCGTTTATGAAACGCGGGCTCCGCCTGCAGAAGACCAGGCCCACGGCCCAGGCCCCGGCCTCGGCGGCCAAGGCCGCGTCCTGCGGGCGGGTGAGGCCGCAGACCTTCACGCGGATCATCGCGGAGTCCTGCCCAGCAGGGCCGCCAAAGCCGCGCCCGGCTGTCCTCCGGCCATGAGAGCCGTGCCCATGAGGAAGCCCTGGAATCCCAGCCCGGAGAGCTCAGCGATCTCCGCCCTGCGCGAGATCCCGCTCTCCGCTATGAGCAAGGCCCCCTGGCCCTGGGCCGAGGCGGCCAGGCGCCGGGAGACCTGCAAGTCCACTCCGAGGGTCTTAAGGTCCCGATTGTTGACCCCGATGATGCGCGCGCCGGCCGCCAACGCGAGCTCGAGCTCAGGCTCGTCATGCACCTCCACCAAGGCCGCCAGGCCCAGGCGCGCGGTCCGGGCCAGCATGTCCTCGAGCCCTTGGGGCCAGAGCGCGACGATGAGCAGCACCGCGTCCGCGCCGCAGGCCCGGGCCTGGCCGATCTGGTAGGGGTCCACCACGAAATCCTTCATGAGCAAGGGCAGGGACACCTGCTCGCGCACGGCGCGCAGGATATCCGGGCTGCCGCCGAAGAACTCCGGTTCGGTCAGCACCGAGATGGCCGCCGCCCCGTTGCGGTCGTAGGAACGCGCGACATCGACCGGGTCGAGCCCTTGGCCCAGGTCCGGGGCCGAAGGCGAGCGCAGCTTGACCTCCGCGATGATGCGGGGCCCCTGTCCGCCGAAGGCCGCGGCGAAGTCGAGCCGGGCGCGGCGCCAGAGCGGCGAACTCTCCAGGGCCTCGGCCGGGACCCGGGCTTTCTCCTGCGCGACGCGCATTCGCGCGGCTTGCGCGATCCGGTCCAGGACCCTCAAGCCCGTCCTCCCTTCTTGCGCCGGCGCAGCCGCTCCAGGACGGCGCGCGCCCGGCCCGAGGCCACGCTCTCCGCCGCGGCCGCCACGCCGTCTTTCAT
>JAQUNT010000499.1 GCA_028717525.1 Elusimicrobiota bacterium | reverse complement strand
GGCGAGCGAAGGTCACCTTTCCCCTCGGAGCCCTGGGCGCGCTCGCCGGCGCGGGGCTGCTGCTGGTGCTCGATCGCGAGATCCTCAAGCCGCTGGTGCTCGCGCTGCTGGTCGCCGCGGGCGCGTTCATCGCGGTTCGCCGCCCGGGCAACACCCCTCCCGGCCCGCCGCCCGCGCGCCCGCTGCTGTGGGCCGGACTGATCGCGGTGGCGATCGGCGCCTACGACGGCTTCTTCGGCCCCGGCACCGGCACCTTCTTCGCCTTGGCCCTGGCCCGCTGGTGCCGCCACGACCTGCTGGGCGCCACCGGACGCGCCAAGCTCCTGAACCTCGCGACGAATTTCGCGGCCCTGGCCGTCTTCCTCTGCTCCGGCCGCCTGCACATCGCCTTGGGCCTGGCCATGGCCGCGGCCAGCGCGGCCGGACACTGGGTCGGAGCCCACCTCGGCCTGCGCCACAGCGGCCGCGTCATCCGCCCCGCCGTGGCGTTGGTCTGCGCGGGACTTTTCCTCAAGCTCCTGAGCGACGCCCTCGCGCAGTAGTCCTTGCTATAATAGGCCCCTATGAAACCCGCCACCCCTTCCCTGTCCCCCAACCCCGTCGCGGCCTTCCTCGACAAGACCCCGGCCGACATCACCAAGAAGGACCTCATCCGCTACATCTCCGAGAAGGGCATCCGCATGGTCAAGTTCCGCTACGTGGGCGGCGACGGACGCCTCAAGACCCTCGATTTCGTCATCTCCGGCCCCCGGCACCTCGACAGCCTGCTCTCCAGCGGCGAGCGCGTGGACGGCTCCAGCTTGTTCAGCTACATCGATGCCGCCTCCAGCGACCTTTACGTCGTGCCCCGCTACCGCACCGCCTTCCTCGACCCCTTCGCCGAGATCCCGACCCTGGACATCCTCTGCGCCTTCTACACCAGCGCCGGGGAGCGTCTTCCCAGCTCCCCGGAGAACGTGGCGCGCCGGGCCCAGGAGGTCCTGCAGGAGCGCACGGGCTTCACCGTGGAGGCCATGGGCGAGCTCGAGTACTACATCCTCTCCGAGCGCCAGCCCTTCTACCCCATCACGGCCCAGAAGGGCTATCATGAATCCGCGCCCTTCTCCAAGTGGGAGAAGCTGCGCGCCGAAGCCATGGCCGCCGTGGCCCAGGCCGGCGGGGCCATCAAGTACGGTCATTCCGAGACCGGCCACATCCGGGGCGAGGACCATGAGATGGCCCAGCACGAGATCGAGTTCCTCCCCGTGCCCATCGCCGACGCGGCCGACCAGATCGTCATCGCCAAATGGATCCTGAGCGTGCTCGGCCTCAAGCACGGCGTGCGCGTGAGCTTCGCCCCGAAGATCTCCGTGGGCCACGCGGGCAGCGGGCTGCACGTCCATGCGCGCCTGATGAAGAACGGCCGCAACGTCATGGTGGCCAAAGGCGCCTTGAGCGAGCCGGCGCGCAAGCTCATCGCCGGCTGGCTGACCATGGCCCCGTCCCTGACCGCCTTCGGCAACACCGTGCCCACGTCATACCTGCGCCTGGTCCCCCACCAGGAGGCGCCCACCAATGTCTGCTGGGGGGAGCGCAACCGCTCCACCTTGGTCCGGGTGCCCTTGGGCTGGCTGCACTCCTCCGACATGCTCAAGGACGCCAACCCCCGCGAGAAAGCCGACCCGGAGGCCGGGGCCCAGAGCCAGACCGTGGAGTTCCGCGCCCCGGACGGCTCCGCGCAGATCCACCTGCTCATGGCCGGCCTGGCCGTGGCCGCCCGGCACGGCCTGGGCATGCGCGACGCCTTGGCCGCGGCCAAGCGGCTCCACGTGGACGGCAACGTCTTTTCCGCGGAGAACAAAGCCCTGCAGGCCAAGCTCCCCCAACTGCCGGCGTCCTGCGCGGAATCGGCCGAGCGCCTCCTGGCCGACCGCAGGATCTACGAGGCCGAAGGCGTCTTCTCCCCCGTGGTCATCGACGGCATGGTCCGCAAGCTCCAGGCCTACAGCGACCGCGACCTCAGCGAACGCCTCTTCGGCAAGGAAGAGGAGATCAAGAAGCTCGTCGACGAGTTCCTCTATTGTTGACGGGCCGGGCCAAAAGTTGATACAGTAAGCGTCTCGCGGGGCGGTTACCGACGGGGAGTGCCGAAAGAGGGAGCGCGATACCACTATAATCTACAAGACCTCCAGCAGCAGAGACACGACGCGGATCAACAACCGGATCACGTCCAGCCAAGTCCGCGTCATCGACGTGGACGGGACGCAGGTCGGAATCAAGCCTCTCTCGGAAGCACTGGCCCTGGCGCGTCAGCGGGGCAAGGACCTCATCGAGATCGCGCCGCAGGCCAACCCGCCGGTCTGCAAGATCCTCGACTACCCCAAGTACCGCTACGAGCAGGAGAAGAAGGTCAGGGAGTCGCGGCGCAAGCAGAAGGCGGGGATGCTCAAGGAGGTGCGCTTCAAGCCGCACATCGGGGCGCACGACCTCGACACCAAGCTCAAGCACATCACCGAGTTCATCACGGCGCACGACAAGGTGCGGCTCACCGTCGTGTTCCGCGGCCGGGAGATGCAGCACCGCGACCTCGGGATGAAGCTGCTGGACATGATCCGCGAGCGCCTCAACTCCATCGCGTCGGTGGAGCAGGCGCCCATACCGGACCGCAACCGGCTGGTCATGACCCTCATCCCCAAGCACTAAGGACAAACCATGCCCAAACTAAAATCGCACAGCGGCGCCAAGAAGCGCTTCCTCAGGACCGGCACCGGCAAGTTCAAGCACCAGCGCTCCGGCCGCCGGCACCTGCTCTCGCCCAGGTCGGGGGA
>JAQUNT010000498.1 GCA_028717525.1 Elusimicrobiota bacterium | reverse complement strand
CACGCGGCGCTGTTCCTCGTCGAAGTCCAGGCCGGTGCGCGCGGCGCAGTCCTTCGGGAAGGCCTGGCGGACCGACTCGACGTCGACGGGCAGGAACACCGGGGCGCTGACCTGCCTGGACTGCCCGGCGCCGGCGGTCTCCTCGACTTCCAGGGCCAGGATGAGCGGCGGGGGCTGGCTCCCTCTCTCCATGGGCAGCAGGACCTTGCGGCCGTCGGCCAGCCGGTAGCTCTGGCTCTCCCCGGCCCGCGCGGCCAGCCGGTCCGCATAGGCTTCCAGCCAGACGCCGGCCTCGCCGCCGGCCTCCCCCGGCTCCGCCGCGCCCGAGAGCCGCTCGAGCTGGCGGAAGATCTCCCCCGCCTCCCAGGGCAGTTCCTCGCCCCGGCCGCGGCGCAGGTCCTCGGCCAGCTCGCCGAGGTCCCGGGCCTGGCCCCGCCGCCGCGCCAGGGGGCTCTCCAGCACCGCGGCCATGGCGGCTGCGCGCGACATCGCCTCGGAGCCCAGCGCGCGGCTGCGCAGGAGCACTGAGGCCAGGCGCGGAGAGACCGGGTAGCGCAGCAGCTCGCGGCCGCGCGCGGTGATGCCCCGGGCGTCCACCGCCCCCAGGTCCTTGAGGAGCCGCTCGGCGCCCTGGCGCGCGGGCTCGGGCGGAGGCGTGAGCCAGTCCAGGGCCCCGGGCAGGGCCGCGGCGCGCAGCAGCAGGGCGCCCAGCTCCAGGCGCGTCATCTCGGGCGGGATGGAGGCGGGCATGGAAGCTTCCTCGGCCGCGGACCACAGCCTGACGCAGGCTCCGGGGCCCGTGCGGCCGGCGCGGCCCGCGCGCTGGGCCGCGCTGCTCCGGCTGATGCGGGAGAGATAGAGGGTGTTGATGCCGCGCGCCGGCGAGAAGCCCGCCATGCGGTGCAGTCCGCTGTCTATGACCGCGTTGACTCCCGGGATGGTCAAGGAGGTCTCGGCCACGTTGGTGGAGACGATGACGCGGCCCGAGCCGGGGTCCGCGTCGAGGACCTCCTGCTGCTCCGCCAGCGGCATGGAGCCGTGCAAGGTCTGCAGGAGGAGGCCCCGCTCCCGGCACAGGGGCCCCAGGGCCGACGCCGTGCGCAGGATCTCGCGCATGCCGGGCATGAAGACCAGCACGGAGCCGGGCAGGCCGCCGCGCAGCAGCTCCCGCAAGGCCCGCAGGGCGTTGCGGGGCAGGTCCTCGCGGGGCTCCGCGGGCAGGTGCCAGGTCTTCACCGGGAAGAGCCGTCCCGGCACGTCCACGCGCGCGGCGCCGGGCAGGTAGGCGGCCAGGGCATCGGCGTCGATGGTCGCGGACATCACCGCGAGCCTGAGGTCCGGCCTGCGGCCGGCGCGCAGGGCCTTGAGCCAGGCCAGGGCCAGGTCGCTCTCCAAGGTGCGCTCGTGGAACTCGTCGAGGAGCACGGTCCCGACCCCGGGGAGGAAGGGGTCCTCGAGGATGCGCTGCAGGAAGACGCCGTAGGTCTGAAAGACCGCGGCCGTGTCCCGGCCGCAGCGGCTCTCGAAGCGCACCTGGTAGCCGACCAGGCCTCCCAGCGGGGTGCGGGTCTCCGCGGCCACGCGCGCGGCCAGGCTGCGCGCGGCCAGGCGCCGCGGCTGCAGGACCAGGACCCGGCCGGGGAAACGGCCGCGCTCGGAGAGCAGGAACTGCGGGGTCTGCGTGGACTTGCCGCTGCCCGTGGGCGCGGTCAGGACCAGGGCGCCGGACTCGCTCAGGCCCCGGAGGATGGACTCCCGGTAGGCCCGGATGGGCAGGGACGTGCCAGAGCCTTGCGGTCTATTTTCGATGGGCTATTATATCGAATCACGCAGCAGGAGGCTGGAAACCGATCCGCGGACGAGGACGGACCGGAGAATTCATCAGCCGGCGCAACGCTCTGAAGACGGCTCTTAGTTGCTTGTTCTGCCTGCCCAGGTCCGCGTCATGACCAGCCAAGCGGCGCTCGATGGTCTCCAGGCGCCCGGCCAAGCCCTTGTTGGCGGCGAGGACCTCGCGCAGTCTCACGAAGGTCCTGGCGATGAACAGGCTGGCCTCGATGGCAACCGGAGTGCGCAGGACGGCTGCCAACATGACGGCACCGTGTTCGGTGAAGACGGAAGGAAGCTTGCGGCGGCCGCCATAGGCCGGACTTGATGTTGCGGATTGCAACATCAAGTTTGCGTATTCGGCCTTGGCGAGGACGAACATGAAATCATCCGGAAAGCGTCTCTGGTTGCGACGGACCTGTTGATTGAGCCTGGCCGTCGTGACGCCGTATATCTGCGCGAGGTCGGAGTCCAGCATCACACGTTTGCCGCGGATGAGGAATATCTTGCGGCCGACATCCTGCGCGGCGACGAGAGTGTTCAAAGCGCCTCCAGGCATGCGAGTCGCGGGCCGGAGCCCTCACTATATATACGACGTGGCCCGCGGAAAGTTCCCTAGCAGGTTGCTAAGAAAGTCCCCACAGCGCGCGGCGAAGCGGGGCGGCACCTGCGGTATCGGAAGTCCCGCAGGTGCCGGCCGGACGTAATTCCTTACGGCCGGCAGAACCGCTCGTGCCGGTCCAAGAATGGCGCCTTCGGCGCGACTCCCGCCCAGACGCTGCGCATCTGGGCGGGAGTTCCGTTCGCGGGCTCGTCCTGGCTGTGTCCGGGCCGCAACTGTCCGCCGGGCTCTGCCCGACTATGTCCGGACGGGACTGACAAAAATATTTGGGTTATTGGGCCTGGTTGCAGACAATCTCTGGCCGCATCCGCAGATAGCTTGTGACCCAGAGCTTTAGCGCCTTCGGTGTGCTAAGGCTACG
>JAQUNT010000497.1 GCA_028717525.1 Elusimicrobiota bacterium | reverse complement strand
CGCGCGCGGCTCCCTCGACCGGATCGCCCAGGCGGTGAAGGAGACCGGCCTGCGGGCCTCTTTGTGCTACGAGCTCTCGGACCGCGACGGCGCCAAGGTGGCGCAGGACGGCATCGACGAGAACGTCGCCTTCATCAAACGCTGCGCCAAGGAGAAAGACCCGCAGCTCAAGGCCCTCTTCGGACTGCACGCCTCCTTCACCATCAAGGACGCGACCCTGGAGAAGGCCTCCGCGGCCGGCCGCGAGCTGGGCGCGGGCTTCCACGTGCACACGGCCGAGGCCAAGTCGGACCAGGACTACAACATCAACAACTTCAACATGCGCGTGGTCCAGCGCCTGCACAAGTTCGGCATCCTCGGCCCCAAGACCATCGCCGCGCACTGCGTGCACGTGGATGAGGACGAGATGAACCTGCTGCGCGACACGGGCACGGCCGTGGCCCACAACCCGCAGTCGAACATGAACAACGCCGTCGGGGTGGCCGACATCATCAAGATGTGCCAGAAGGGGATCCTGGTCGGCCTGGGCACCGACGCCATGACCGTCAACATGCTCGAGGAGGTGCGCGCCGCGCTCTGGGCCCAGCACCTCAAGCACGGCAACCCGAGCTGCGGCTTCATGGAGGCGCTGGGGACTTTGATGTTCAACAATGCCAAGATCGCCAACCGCTACTGGGACCCCAAGGTGGGCGTTCTGCAGGAGGGCTACGCGGCCGACGTCATCCTGATGGACTACTGGCCGCCCACGCCCTTCGACGAGAACACCTTCCTCGGCCACCTGGGCTTCGGCTTGGCGCAGTCCTTCGTGGACACCACCATCTGCGGCGGCAAGGTGCTCATGGAGGCCAAGAAGCTCAAGATCGGCGTGGACGAGGCCGAGGCCGCGGCCAAGGCCCTGGAGCTCTCCCGGAAGCTCTGGGCCCGGTTCTGAGGCCTTGAGCCGGCGCTGGCGCGGCTCCCTCGAGGAGCGCTTCCTCATCCTCCTCGCCGGCCTCTGCGCCGGAGCGGCGCTGCTGGCGTTCGGCTGGGGATTGTGGGAATGGGGGCGCATGGCCGCCAAGGGCGCCGGCGGAGAGCGGCGGCTCAAGGCCGGCACGGTCGCGGCCTACGTGGGCACGGCCGAACTGGACCTTCAGCTCGCCCGGCAGGCCATCTCCCGCGGGGACCTGGGCGCGGGCGAGGCGCGGCTCAACCGGGCCGAGGACAAGCTCGGCGCGGCCCAAGCCGTGGGCTTCGAGGGGGCCCAGGCCCGGGCCGGCTTGGGGGACCTATTGGGCCGGCACGCGACCCAGCTCAAGTCCCTGCGCCGCCGGCGCGCCTGGGGCCGTCTCAGCAGCGAAGGCGCCGAGGCCCGCTAGCGGCGCTTGGCGGCCTGCACCGCGACGTAGACAGCGAACAGGAAGCTCACGAGGAGGGCCAGGCCTCCGAGCCAGGCCGGGGCCTCGCGCGGGGGATGCCCGTTGTAGAAGCGCATGCGCCGCTCGGCCGCGGCCGGGGACTTGAAGTTGTACCAGTGCTCGAGCATCCGGGAGAGGAATCCGGCCGAGTAGCGCACCTCGAAGTCCGGGTCCCGGGAGTAGAGCTCGACCGCCTTCTTGAGGCGCGGATAGAAGGCCCGGGCGAAGTCCGGCCGGTCGATGGTCTTCCCCTCGGCGAGGGCGTCCAAAGTCATGGAGCGCGTGCGGCCATCCGAATGCCCGAGGCAGAAGAAGAGCTCGTCGACCCCTTCCGGCGTGGGGCGGCGCTCGTATTCCCGCCCCATGGCCTCGCAGCGGCGGGCGAGCTTCTCCGGGCCAACGGCCGCGGCCTCCACCGCGGTCCGGCCGTCCGGGGACTCCACCTGGACCGCCGGCCTCCCGGCCGAGGCCGGGGAGCCGAGCGCGATGAGCACGGCGATGGTCCGGATCATCTGGGGTTGTGGTATTATACCGCGATGGACTTCCGGACCGCCACGCCCGTTGACGCGCCGGCGGTCGCGGCCCTGGTCAACTCCGGCTACCGCGGGGAGAGTTCCCAACGCGGCTGGACCACGGAGGCCGAGCTCCTCGGCGGCCAGCGCACGGACGAGAGCATGGTCTTGGAGATGATCCAAGGCGAGGGTTCCCGGGTGGAGCTCGCCTGCGGCGAGGGCGGCGAGCTGCTGGGCTGCGTGCACCTCAAGAAGGAGCCTGCCGAGACCTGCTACCTGGGGATGCTCACCGTGGACCCCGCCCGCCAGGCCCGCGGCATCGGCAAGCGGCTCCTGGCCCATGCCGAGGCCTGCGCCCGGCTCTGGGGCTGCGCGCGCCTGCGCCTGACGGTCATCGCCGGCCGCGAGGAGCTGCTGCGCTTCTACGAGCGCCGCGGCTACGCCCGCACCGGGGCCTGGGAGCCGTTCCCGGAGCACGACGCCCGCTTCGGCATACCCAAGGTCAAGGGCCTCAGATTCGTAGAACTCGTGAAGTTTGTGAGGGTCTGACCCTCACGAAGTCAGGGCTGGAACATCTTCTGGAGGCGCTTGCAGGCCACCTGCTTGACCCAAGCGTCCAGGGCTTTGTGCTTCTTGAGCAGGCCGGTGAAATCCCGGGCCGGGAAGTGGAAGAGCCGGCAGGCTGATTCCGTGCGCACCGTGGCTGAGCGGGCGGACTTCATCAAGAATCCGATCTCCCCGAAGAAGTCGCCAGGGCCGAGACGCCCCACCTCGCGCGCCGCGGCCTTGGCCGCCTTGCGCCAGACCGACAGCTCGCCCTTGTAGACCACGAAGAATCGGCGACCTCAACACACTCCTCTTCCCATGCGTGTGTCCCCTTTTTTGGTTTCGGGGGGTTTAGTATTTCAGTCTTGAGGGAGG
>JAQUNT010000496.1 GCA_028717525.1 Elusimicrobiota bacterium | reverse complement strand
CGGGGGGCCAACCCGGCCGCCGCCAGGGTGGCGGCGCCCGCGACGACCCGCAGGGCGTGACTTAGGTGCTGACCGCGCCGCATGACGTCACTAGGTTAGGCGAATCCGTTTACAGAAATGTTTCGTTCGCGGAAGGAAGACACGGAGAGGGAGGGATTCGAACCCTCGGTACCAGGATTACCCAGTACAACGGTTTAGCAAACCGTCGGTTTCAGCCGCTCACCCACCTCTCCAAGATCGGGGCGACGCTCTATTCTGCTATTTTTGTCGGACCGGCGCAACATCCGTCCCGAGGTAGCGCAAGGCCAGCATGGTGATGTCGTCGGCGTGCTCGCCCCGGGAGAAGCCGTCCACTTCCTGGAGCAGGCCGAGCACCATCTTCTTGGGCCGAAGCTCCCGCGCGCCCCTCACGTACTGCAGCATCCGGTCCTCGGTGAAGAACGAGCCGTCCGGCGCCATGCCCTCGGGCACGCCGTCGGTGTAGAGGAACAGGCCGTCTCCCGGCCTCAGGGTCAGCTTGGCCTCCGTATAGGCCAACCGCGGGCGCACCCCCACGGCCGTGCCCTGGCTCCCGGTCAGGAAGGACAGTTCCTCGCCCCGGCGCAGCAGCAGAGGCGGGTTGTGGCCGCCGCTGGAGTAGCGCAACTCCCCGGTCCGGACGTCCAGGACCGCGAAGAACACCGTCACGAACATCATCTGCTCGTTGCCTTCGCTGAGGTTGTCGTTGACCCGGCTCAGGATCTCGGCCGGGGAGAGCGTGGCGCCGGCCGTGCTCTTGAGCAGGGTCTTGGTGATGGCCATGAACAGGGAGGCCGGCACGCCCTTGCCGGACACGTCGCCGATGGCGAAGCAGAACTGCCCGCCCTCCATCATGTAGAAGTCGTAGAGGTCGCCTCCGACCTCGCGCGCCGGGTCCAGCACCGCGTACATGTCGATCTCCGGGATGTCCGGCAGGGGCGGGAAGATCTTGGGCAAAGTGCTCATCTGGATGTCGCGGGCGATGGACAGCTCGCTCTCGATGCGCTGCTTGGCCGCGGTGGTCTCGGTGAGCTGGCGGATATGCTCCTTGAGGGAGTCCTTCATGCGGCGGAAGGCCTCCGTGAGCTGGCCCACCTCGTCGCGGGAGCGCGCCTGGGGCAGGTCCACATCGAGGTTCCCGCCGGCCATGGCCTCGGTGGCCCGCGCCATGGCCGAAAGCGGCTGCGTGACCGAGCGGCACTCGGAGGCCACGAACAGGACGAGGACGAGCAGCGCGCCCGCGCCCACCAGGAACGTGATCCAGCTCAGCCGCCGCAGGTCGGCCAGGAGCTCGCTGTCCGGGAAAACCACGCCCAGAGCCCAGCCCGCGATGCCGATGGGGGCGAAGAACATGTGGCTAGGATCGTCGGTGTGCAGGCGCCGGTAGGGCTCGAAGCCCGTCTCGCCCCGGATCATCTTGCGGCCGATCTCCCGCAGCACCGGGTCGCCCCGTCCCTCGGCCACGCTGAAGATGGTCTCGTTCATGATCAGGCGGGGCAGATGGTGCGTCACGACGGTGCCGTTCTGCGAGATCAGGAAGGCGTCGCCGGTCTTGAGGACCTTGATGGAGTTGACCAGGCGCGTCAGCCAGCCCAAAGAGATGTCCACGCCCGCGACGCCGACGAAGCGGCGCCGGCCGCCGACCATACGGTAGAACGGCACGGAATAGCTCGTCATCAGGATTTCGCCGCCGCCCACGTCGAAATAGGGCTCGCTCCAAGCGGCATCCCCCAACTCCTTGGGGATCTGGTAGAAGTCCTCGTAGAAGTACTGGTAGGTCGGCCCGCCCAGGACCCGGTACCTGAGCTTGCCGTCCATCCGGTGGTAGGCCAGGCAGTCGTAGAGCAGCTTCTGGTCTCCGGCATAGGGCTCGAAGCAGAGCCAGAATCCGTAGATGTCCGGGTTGGCCCGGGCCGTCTGCTCGAGCAGGCGGCGCATCTGCTCCTGGGGCAGGGGGGCGTCGTTCACGTAGTCGGCCAGAGCCTCCGGGACCTTCTGGATCGGCTTGAGGATGGACTGCACCCGATTGACCGTGCTCATGGTCAGCTGCCGGGCGTACCTCTCCGTCTCCCGCAGCAGGATCCGGCTCGTGAAGCGGTAGAAGAAGCCGAAGACCAGCAGGAAGATGACGGCGCTCGTGGTGCAGACGAGCAGGATGAGCTTGAAGGCGATCGACTTATTTCCCATCGCTCTCACCGCAGCGGACCGCGAAGGAATCGAACCGGGGCGCGGCCTTGATGAGGCCCGCGTCCGCGAGCACCTGGGAGGTCCGGGCGTAGTCTTCCGGCTTGAGCCGGCCCGTGACCGCTCCGCTGCCGCGGTCCGTGGACAGCTCGCGGGTCTGCGCCAGCATCCAGCGCTGATGGACCCGATCCACGGGGATGTGCGCCGCGGCCATGCGCGGCAGGATCTCGTCCAAAGCCTCCTCGGGATGGGCGAAGGCGTACTCCCAGCCTTCCAAGGTGGCCTGCGCGAAGGCGCAGGCGCGGCCCGGATCCCTGCGATAGGTCTGCTCCAGCGCGTAGATGCCGTCTTCGGGGAAGTTGAGCCCGTACTGGTCGAAGCGGAACACGTTCATGTCCTCGGGGTCCACTCCCGCGTTGATGATGGTGTGGTATTCGTTGTAGATCATGGCCGAGGCCAGGTCCACGCCCCCGCGCAGGAAGAGGTTCACCGAATGGGACTGGCGGACCTCGCGGACCTTCACCCCGTACTTCCGGAAGAAGGCCCTGGGCAGGACCTGGAAGCTCTCCCAGAGGCCGACCTTCCGGCCCACCATATCCGCGGGCTTGCGGATGCCCGAGGACTTCCTGGCGAC
>JAQUNT010000495.1 GCA_028717525.1 Elusimicrobiota bacterium | reverse complement strand
TACTCGAAGAGCTTGAACTCCGGCTCGATCCGCCCGCGCTTCACGACCTCGGGCAGGAGCCGGGAGAACTTCAGGGCGTAGCCGGCCAGGCCCAGCAGGGCCAGGCCGTAGGCGAGCTCGAAGCCGCCGTAGCGCAGCCACTGCTCCTGGGTCACGAAGGCCCACTTGCGGGGCGCGAAGAGGTTGGCTTCGGGCTCGCCCAGGAACAGGTCGTAGAAGGCCTTGAGCGTCACCACGGCCCCCCAGACCCCGAAGATCCAGGCCGCCAAGCGGGCCAGGCCCGCGATCTTGATCCTCTCTCTCACCATAAAATAACGCGGGGGCGCGGTAGCGCCCCCGTGCTGAGAGCCATAAGGAAGTGCGTTGGCTCTCAGCGCTTGGAGTACTGGAAGCGCTTGCGGGCCTTGGGCTGGCCGGACTTCTTGCGCTCGACCATGCGCGGGTCGCGGGTCAGGAAGCCGTTGGCGCGCATCGCCTTCTTGTTCTTCTCGTCGAGCTTGACCAAGGCGCGGGCGATGGCGTGGCGGGCCGCTTCGGCCTGGCCGGTCAAGCCCCCGCCCACGATCTTGAGGACGAAGTCGAATTTCTTGGCGCCTTCGACGGCCACCCCGATGGGGGCCAGGATGTCGCGCAGCCGGTGCTCCTGGCCGCGGAAATAGTCCTCCACGGGTTTGGTGTTGACGGTCACCTTGCCGGCGCCTTCGGGGATGAGGCGGACCTGCGCCACGGAGGTCTTGCGGCGGCCAGTCGCCCAGATCTGATTCTGTTTGGTCATTGGTTTACCTTGTTGTTCCGCTTGCCTTCACAGGGCGCGGCACGTCCTTGGTCTGCTCCCCGGGGAAGATCTTCAGGCGCGCCAGCTGGCGGCTGCGCAGGCGGTTGTCGTGGATCATGCGCTTGACCGCCAGGTAGACGACCTTGCGGGGGTCCTTCTCCATCTGCCGGCGCAGCGGGACGGTCTTGGCTCCGCCCGCGTAGCCGGAATGGCTGAAGTAGAACTTCTGGTCCAACTTCTTGCCGGTCAGGCGCACGCGCGCGGCGTTGGTGATGACCACGCAGTCTCCGCAGTCCACGAAGGCGGTGTAGGTCGGCTTGTGCTTGCCGCGCAGCAAGGTGGCCACGCGCGTCGCCATGCGGCCGAGGACCTGGCCCGTGGCGTCGATGTGGTGCCAGCGCCGCTCATTGGGCGCGGCTTTGGGGCTCTGGATATAGGTGTTCTGAGGCATCCATCAATGGTACCAAAATCTGAGAAGGTGCACAACGCCGCCCGCCGTCCTTGATATAATACCTCGGTCGTCCCTTCCCGACAACCGAGGTCGGCGGCAACTTGAGACCATCCGCAGAAATGGGCCGCGTCTCAGACGATTGGAACCGGACCGAGGCGCCCTTCCCCCGGGACGCCACATTGTCCGGCCTCTTCGGCGCCCAGGCGGCCAAGACCCCGGACCGCACGGCCGTGGCCGGCCCCGGGCGCCGCCTGAGCTATGGGGAGCTCGACGTCCTGTCCGGCCGCATCGCCCGGGCGGTGCGCCGCAGGTACCGGGAGGCGGCGGGCGCGGAGCTGCCGGCCGGCGCTCCGATCGGCCTCTTCCTGGAGAGGGACGCGGATGCGGTCGCCGCGATCCTGGGGATCCTGAAGGCCGGCGCGGCCTACGTGCCGCTGAGCCCCGACTATCCGGAGGAGCGGCTGCGCGCCTTGGTCCGCCAGGCCGGCGTTCCCCTGGTGGTGAGCAGCCGGGCCCTCCTGCCCCCGGGCTCGGCGCTCGCGCGGCTGCCGGCTGGAGCCGTGCTCGCGGACCCCGACAGCCCGGACCTGGACCCCGCCGGGTCCGGGCCGGACTGGACCGGGGCCGGGCCCGGTGACGCCGCCTACATCCTGCACACCTCGGGCTCCACGGGCGAGCCCAAGGGCGTGATCTGCTCCCACCGCGGCGTGGTCAACATCATCCACCACATGCAGACGCGCTACCCCCTGGCGGAGGGCGACCGCTGCTCCTTGATCTGCAGCCTGACATTCGACGTGTCGGTCTATGAGCAGTGGTCCGCCCTGCTCTGCGGCGGCTGCCTGTGCCTGCCCGACCGCTACACGGCGTTGAGCCCGGAGCTCCTCTTCCGCTACCTGCACGAGCACGGGGTGGCCAGCGCCTACATCCCGCCCTTCTTCGTCGAGGAGTTCGCGGATTTCGTGGAGGCCGGGGGACTCGCCGCGCCGGTCAAGCGCCTGCTCTTCGGAGTCGAGCCCATCCCGGAGCCCCTGCTGGCCAGGATCAAGCGGGCGCTGCCCTCCGCGCGCGTGCTCAACGGCTACGGGCCCACCGAGGCCACGGTCTGCTGCTCCCTTTACGAGGTGGACGGGACGGAGCGCGACCGCCGCGCGCCCATCGGCCGGCCCTTGAGCAACACGAAGCTCTACGTGCTCGACGAGCGCCTGCGCCCGGCGGCGGAGGGCGAGCCGGGGGAGCTCTTCGTGTCCGGGGTCGGCCTGGCCAGCGGCTACCTCCGGGAGCCGGGCTCCGGGGAGCGGAGGTTCCTGCCCAACCCCTTCGCGCCGGCGGCCGGCGAGCACGCCGCCGACTACGCCCGCCTCTACCGGACCGGGGACCTGGTGGTGCGCCGCCCGTGCGGCAACCTCGAGTTCCTGGGCCGCCAGGACCGCCAGGTGAAGATTCGCGGGGTCCGCGTGGAGCCGGGGGAGGTGGAGGCGGTCCTGGCGCGGCACCCGGCGGTCCGCGCCTGCGTCGTGGCCCTGGTGGAGTCCGGGGGGGAGAAGAAGCTGGCCGCGTACTTCACGGCCGCGAGCCGCGACGCGGCGGAGCCTACCCCCGCGCAGCTGCGCGC
>JAQUNT010000494.1 GCA_028717525.1 Elusimicrobiota bacterium | reverse complement strand
CGACGAGGCGGATGCACTCTCCTCGAAGAAAAGGTAGAATATCCGTTCTATGCGCCGGGAAGACCTCCGAAACATCGCGATCATCGCTCACGTAGACCACGGCAAGACGACGTTGGTCGACGCTCTTTTGAAACAGACCGGCGCTTTCGAGGTGCGCCAGGACGGGCCCACCGAGCAGGTGCTCGACGCCAACGACTTGGAGCGGGAACGAGGCATCACCATCCTGGCCAAGTGCACGTCCGTGCGCTGGAAGAACACGACCATCAACATCGTCGATACCCCCGGCCACGCGGACTTCGGCTCGGAAGTGGAGCGCATCCTCAAGATGGTGGACGGGGCCTTGCTGCTCGTCGACGCGGTCGAAGGCCCCATGCCGCAGACGCGCTTCGTTCTGCGCAAGGCCTTGGCCCTGGGCCTGCACCCGATCGTGGTGATCAACAAGATGGACCGCGAGCACGCCAAGCCCAACGAGGCCCTGGACCGGGTCTTCAGCCTGTTCATCGACCTGGGAGCCACGGACCCGCAGCTGGACTTCCCCATCGTCTACGCCTCGGGCCGCGAGGGCTGGGCGAGCCTGACCACGGACCCGGGCCCGGACGTGACCCCGCTCCTGGACACCATCGTCAAGGCGGTCCCGGCCCCGGCCGTGGACCCGACCAAGCCCCTGCAGATGCTGGTGACCATGCTGGACTACAACAATTACGTGGGCCGCATCGGCATCGGCCGGGTGGTCAACGGCGCCATCAAGAAGGCCGAGCAGGTGGGCCTCATCAAGCCGTCCGGCGAGCAGTTCAACGGGAAGGTGGCGCGCCTGGAGAAGTTCTACGGGCTGGAGCGGCGCGAGGTGGACTTCGCCAGCGCGGGCGACGTGGTGGCGGTGGCCGGCCTGCCGGAGATCCACGTGGGCGATACGGTGACCTCGGCGGAGAATCCCGAGGCGCTCCCCCCCCTGGAGATCGACGAGCCGACCTTGTCCATGGAGATCATGGTCAACAACAGTCCGTTCGCGGGCCGCGAGGGCAGGTTCGTGACCGGCCGGCACCTGCGCGACCGGCTGCTGCGCGAGAAGGAAGTGAACGTGGGGCTTAAGGTCGAGGCTCTGGAGGGCGAGGGGCATTTCAAGATCTCGGGCCGCGGCGAGCTGCATCTGTCCATCCTCATCGAGACGATGCGGCGCGAGGGCTACGAGCTGGCCGTGGCGCGGCCGGAAGTGATCTTCAAGGAGACTCCCGAGGGGCTTCAGGAGCCGATGGAGTACCTGGTCGTCGACATCCCGACGGACTTCCAGGGCACGGTCATCGAGTCCATGGGCCGGCGCAACGCCACGATGGTGAACATGGCTCCGGAAGGGACGACCCGCACCCGCCTGGAGTACCAGATCGCCTCCCGGGCGTTGATGGGCTTTAAGTCCGAGCTGATGACCACGACCAAGGGCATGGGCCTGATGCACCACGCTTTCCACGGCTACGGGCCGAAGGGGCCGGACCCGGGCCTGCGCGCGCAAGGGGTGTTCGTGGCCAAGGAGACGGGCCGGACCACGGGCTACGCGCTGGCGAGCCTGCAGGAGCACGCCCAGATGTTCCTGGGACCGGGCGTGGACGTTTACGAGGGCATGGTCGTGGGCCTGGCCGACACGGACAACGATTTCGTGGTCAACCCGTGCAAGGCCAAGGCCATGAGCAACATGCGCTCCAAGGCTTCCGACGAGGCCATCGACCTGACCCCGCCGCACATCATGACCTTGGAGCAGGCGCTGGAGTTCATCGACAACACGGAGCTGGTCGAAGCGACGCCGCAGAGCATCCGGCTGCGCAAGAAGATCCTCAACGCGAGCTTCCGCCGGCGCGACGACAAGCGGCGCGAGCAAGAGTCGGATTAGCGCCGGGCCTGGCTACGGGCCCCCTTTCGCATGAGCCGAGGGCTTGGAGGGCTATCGCGGCGCGCACAAAGCGCGCGCCGTAGGTCCAAACGTTGCTTATCCACCGACTCTTCACGTACAGAGTCGGTGGATATCTTCAGAGCGCGGGCAGCAAGCGCTGATGGGAAACGTCGATGACGAGCCGGCCTAGCCCTTGCGGCCGGACCGCCGCGGCAGGCAGACCACCTCGTGGATCCTGAGGTCGAAGAACTCCGAGGAGCAGGCCGGGGTCAGCACCAAGGCCGTATCCGCCCCTTCCCCGGTCCCCCCTAAAGCCAGGATCTCCTTGCCGCGGGGCGCCAAGCCCTGGTCAGCGGCAATCAGAGCCACTTCCACCGCCACCTTGAAGCCCTGACCCAAGGTGTAATAGGTCTGGGCCACCAGCTTGTTGGGCGTCAGGCCGCCGAACTTCTTCTCCATGGCCCCATTGATCCCGCCCATGGCGTGCGTGCCCTTGATGAAGACCGCGCCCAGCCTCTCAGCCTCCTTCGTGAACCGGGGCTCGAAGTCCCCCCACTTGGCCGCGAACTCCGCCGAGTACCCCACGCCCACCACCGTGGCGCGGCTGCCCGCTTCGCGCAAGGCCCGGGCCAGTCCCAGGGCCGTCCTGCCGCTCGATGAGGCCACCACCGCGCAGTCGAGTTTCAAGTCCGCGGCGCGCCGAGCCGCTGCGGCCAGGCAATGTCCGCTTTCGGCCCTTCCGGTCTTGTCCAGGTACGTGATGGTCTTGGTCTTCATTGCGCGCTATCATATCATTGACCCATGGAAAGAATCGAGCTCAGGCCTTTGGGCAAGACCGGGATGATGTTCTCAGTCATCGGACTGGGCACTTGGCAGATGGAGCGGGACGAGCCCGCGGCCATCGCCGGCCTGCGCCGCGGCCTGGACGAGGGCGCCAACCACATCGACACAGCGGAGTACT
>JAQUNT010000493.1 GCA_028717525.1 Elusimicrobiota bacterium | reverse complement strand
ACGAAGCCGTGCCGGTCCGGCGGGGTGCAGGTCCCGAAGAACACGTCCGGCCGGCGGGCCTGGATGCGGTCCAGGGCCGCGCGGTGCAGCATGTTGGGCACGTAGGTGACCGTGCCCGTGCCCGCCGCGATGGCCGAGCGGGCGCCCGGGGCGTGGAACCAGGAGGCCAGCTCGAAGCGGCCCTTCATCTCCGGCTTCATGAAGAAGTCGTAGGGCTTCAGCGTCAGCACCGAGAAGACCCGCACGTCCTCCACGCGCTCGGCCGCCAGGTGGAACTTGGACATGCAGCCCTGCGGCTCCGAGGCGCACTGGGCCACGACCACGTCGTCGCCGGACTTGATGACGCGGACGGCTTCTTCGGCGGAGACCACGGGCTTGCCGAGGAATGGTCCAGACGCCTGTCGGCGTCTGGGCGGGTCCGACGCCGGAGGCGTCGGAGCTTCGAGAACGGCAGTCGCCAGCGAGCTCATGGCTAGTACCGCATGGCCAGGCTGGCCATGGACATGCCGCCGCCCGAGGCGCAGAGCACGAAGGTGTCGCCGCGCTTGAGCTTGCCCTGGCCGATGGCGTCGTGGATGACCATGGGGATGCAGGCCGAGCCGGTGTAGCCCCACTTGTCCATGACGCAGTGGGTCCTTTCCATGGGCAGGCCGAACTGGGTCATGACCTCCTCGATGGTGAACTTGCGGATCTGGGTGAACATGTAGAGGTTCACGTCCTGCTTCTGCAGCCCGGCCTTGGCCAGCACCTTCTCGATGAGGGGCGGCCAGTTGTCCTTGTTGAGGCTGGAGGGGAACTTCTTGAGCAGGCGCACCTGGTGCCGGCCGGCCGCGATGGCCTCCGCGTTGGCGACCTCGGCGGAGCCGCCTGCGTAGATGCCCATGTAGTCCCAGTACATGCCGTCGGCGGCCAGCGTGGAGGCCAGGAAGTGCTTCTGCCCCTCACGCCGCATGATCACGGCTCCGGCCCCGTCGCCGAAGAGGGGGTAGGCCGTGGAGTCGTTGGGGTCGAGGAACTTGGACATGGCGTAGGTGCCGATGACCATGACCGTCTTGTACTGCGGGTCGGCCTGGCTGAACTTCACCGCGGTGTCCATGGCGGTGACGAAGCCGGCGCAGGCGCAGTTGACGTCGAAGGCCGCGCTGCTCTTGAGCCCCAGGTTGTGCTGGACGAATGCGGCGGTCGCGGGAGATAGGAAGGCGGGCGTATCGGTCGCGACGATGAGCAGGTCCACCTCCTCGGGCGCGATGCCGGCGGCCTGCAGGGCCTGCCGGCCGGCCTTGACCGCGTGGTCGCCGGAGGACTCGCCGGGCGCGGAGTGGTAGCGCGCGCCGTGGCCGATGCGCTCGAGTATGGCGGGGAGCTTCTCGCGGCCGAAGCGGCCGAAGAGCTCTTCGTTGGATACGAGCTTCTCGGGTACGTGCATCCCGGTTCCGATGATCTTGGGCATTATCTTCCTCCTTACTTAAGACTTCTGGGGCATCACGCCGCGGCGGTAGACCCGGCCGAAGAACTTGATGGCTTCGTCCTCGGTCATGCCGTAGTGTCCCTTCACCTTGAAGAGCCTCTCCATGATGAAGAAATTGAAGTAGCCGAAGGTGACCATCATCATGGCCGCCACGGGGTCCACGTCCGAGGCCACCTGGGTCCCCCTGGCCAGCTGGATGCGCTGGTAGCGCTCGCGCATGACCAGGAACATCCGGCTGATGTGCTTGGCGTCGAACTCGACCATGTCCACGTAGATGAGGCGCATGTAGTCGCCGAAGCGCTCCACGGTCTGCTGGCTGGCGCGGCCGAGCTCCTCGATGTTGTCCGGGAAGCGCGCGCTGGTGAAGACCTTGGCCAGGGGCTGGTCCGGGGAGAAGTACTCGGCTTCGTAGTCGGCCAGGAGCGTGGCGAAGAGCCTCTCCTTGGTGGGGAAGTGGTTGTAGATGTTGCCCAGGGAGACCCCGGCCTTCAGCGCGATGTCGCGGGTGGAGGTGCCGTGGAAGCCCTGGCGGCGGAACAGCGAGGTCGCGGCCTTGAGGATGCGGCCGCGGTTGTCGGCGGACGGCTGGGTTTTGTTTTTCATATGAACGAGCGTTCGTTCAGAAAGTATAGCATCCCCCCGTTCCGCTGTCAAGGGGCCCGCGGGCTTAGCGGGCGGGGCGGCCCAGCTTCTGGAGCAGGCGCTCCAGGTTGTGGCGCGCTTCGACGTAGCCGGGCCGGACGGCGAGCGCGGCGCGGTACTGGGCGCAGGCCTCCTCCACCTTCCCCTGGCGCCGCAGCATCACTCCCATGTTGTTGTAGGCCTCGGCGTACTCCGGGTCGATGCGGACGGCCTCGCGGTAGTGCTGGATGCTCTCGTCCAGGTCGCCGCGCTCGGCCAGGGCGTTGGCCATGTTGTAGTGGCCGTCCGCGTAGCCAGGCTTGGCTTTCAGGGCCGCGCGGTAGAGTCCCAGGGCCTCGTCCTTGAGTCCCAGGCCGAGCAGCAATCCGGCGAGGTTGCCGTAGGCTTCGGCGAAGCCCGGGTCCCTCTGGATGGCCGTCCGGTAGCGGGCTACGGCTTCGTCCAGCCGTCCGCGCTGCGCCGCGACTCCGGCCAGGGCGTAGTTGGCCACGGAGTGGTCCGGCACGATGGCGACGGCGTGGCGCCAGAGGCTCTCCGTGTCGCGCCAGACCTGGGTCTGGCGCCAGCTCAATGTCCCGAGGACCGCCGCGGCCAGGGCCGCGGCCCATAGCGCGCCGCGGCCCCGCCTCAGGGCCGCGGTGAGGCCGGCGCCGCCCAGGACGGCCCAGCCCGCGCAGGCCAAGTAGGTATAGCGGTCCGCCGCGATCTGCTTGCCGAAAGGCACGAAGCCCAGCA
>JAQUNT010000492.1 GCA_028717525.1 Elusimicrobiota bacterium | reverse complement strand
CCCCACGCCCGCGAAAGGAGCCACCTCGAACTCGGTCCAGACGTCCGCCATCTTCATCTTGTAGACGGTGAAGCGCTGCTCCAGGTTGGCGGCCAGCAGGCCGCGGTCCGTGTAGCGGCCGTTGCCGTAGGCGCGCAGGGAGTACTTGCCGCCCAGGCGCGGCTGCAGCCAGAAGGCCGCGTCGCCCGTGAGCTGCTCGAACTGCACTTGCGCCGCGGTGACGCGGGAGGAGTCCTCGCGCCAGCGGTGGTAGTAGCGCCCGTCGAGCCCGTAGCGCCCGAAATCCTTGTAGCTGCCCAGCTCGTTGGCCGAGTACTCGGCGAAGGCCTGGAAATAGGCCCCCCGGCTGGTGGTCACCGCGTGGTCGCGGGTGTCGTAGTCCAGGATGAGCCGGTCGGCGTGGACCATCTTGCGGCCCGAGAGGACGGCGTCGGGGAAGGTCTGGTTGAAGCTGGGCAAGCCGCCGATGGGGCCGTCGGAGACCTTGTCCGCGGTGAGCATGTCCGAGAGGTGCACGCGCCAGGGGTTCTTGGGAGTCCAGGGCAGGCCCGCGGTCACCCGGTACATGATGTAGTCCTCTTTGTAGTTGGTCTCGTCCTCCTTTGACGTGTCCGGGCCGAAGCCGAAGTAGCGCTGGCCCGAGTCCACGTTGTACTGGACGCGCACCGCCAGGTCCACCTCCGTGCCCCGGAAGGAGTAGTCCTGGAACTCGCCGAGCACCTCGTGCTCGTACTTGCCCACGGCCCCGCGCAGGACCAAGGTGGAGTCCGACTCCGGGTACCAGTAGTAGCGGTAGGTGGGGACGGGCCCGAAGTACTTGTTGTAGGTGATGGACGGCGCGTGGATCTGCTCGATGCGCTCCCCGTTGTCCTCGCGCAGCACCCAGATGGGCATGAAGCCGCCGGTGATGCCGCGGTTGGGGTCGGTGTCCACGACGGGCAGGCGCAGCCACATGCCGCGCTTGATGGGCTGCATGATCAGGCGCAGGGCGAAGGGGATCTCCTCCGGGCCGCGCTTGGGGAAGTCGCGCTGCGGCACCAGCTCCAGGTCCGGCATGGCGTAGGGGGTCTGGGCCTGCAGCGGCAGCGGCCAGAGCATGGCGGCCGCCAGCACGGACCAAAGACCCTTCTTCATGAGCGCTGATGAGTTTATAAGATTAGCCGTCAGTCGGGCAAACGAGACAGGCTCCAGAGGGCCTGCTCCTGGAGCACGGGGTCGGGGTCGGCCCGGAAGCGCTCCAGGACGGGACGCAGGCGGGCGTCTCCGGAGTTCCCCATGGCCAGCAGGGCGTTGCGCGCCAGTCCCCGGCGCTTGAGCCGGGTCAGGGGAGTGCGGCCGAAGCGTTCTCGGAAGGAGGGCTCGCCGAGTCCGGCCAGTTCGGCCAGCGGCAGGTCGCCAGGCAGCAGGGGCTCCAGCACCCCGGCCGCGGTCCGGCCTTCGTTCCAGGGGCAGGCCTCCTGGCAGAGGTCGCAGCCCGCCACCCAGCAGCCTACGCCGCGGCGCAGCCCCGGGGGCACCGGGCCCCGGTGTTCGATGGTCAGGTAGGCGATGCAGCGCCCGGCGCGGAAGCCGCCCTCCGGCCCCAAAGCGCCGGTCGGGCAGGCGTCGAGGCAGCGCCGGCAGGAGCCGCAGCGGCCCGGCACCGGCCGGTCGGGCTCCAGCTCCAGGTTCAGGGCCAGGCCCGCGATGAGGAAGAAGGAGCCGGCGGTCTCGGAGATGAGCAGGCGGTTCCTGCCTATCCAGCCCAGGCCCGCGGCCGCTCCGTAGAGGCGCTCGCGGACCGGGCTGGAATCTACGAAGATCCGGCCGTCGGCGCCGGGCTGGCGGTCGCGCAGCCAGGCCAGGACCTCCTGCATCCGGAGCTTGAGGCTGCGGTGGTAATCCTCATGGAGCGCGTAGCGCGCGATGCGCCCCATGCCGGCATCCCTTCCGGCGAGGGGAGAAGGTCCTGCGCCTTCAGGGACGGTGGGCCCCTGCCCACCGTAGCTGAATCCGCAGACCAGCACGGACTTCGCCTCGGGGTACCAGCGCCTGATGTCCTGACGCACGTCCGCATCGCGGCGGAGATAAGCCAAGGACTCGGATTCGGGCCCCGGCAGGAGCCCTTCCGCGAGAGCGGCCTGCGCGGCGGGACGGGCCGACGCGATGCCGGCCAAGGAGGCTCCCGCTTGCCGGGCGCGCTCCTTGAGCTCCGCGGCGAGGGTCAACGGGTCCCTATGAGGGAGAGCCGACCTTGAGGATGAGGAACTGACGGGCTCCGGAAGGCATCTCCACGGTGACCGTCTCTCCGGCCTTCCTATGGAGCAGGCCCTGGGCCAGGGGGGAGTAGACGGAGATGCGCCCGGCGTCCGGGTCGGACTCGTCCGTGCCCACCAAGGTGTAGGTGGATTCGTCCCCCTCGTCATCCTTGATGGTGACCGCGCGGCCGATGGCCACGGTGTCCTTGGGAGCCTTGATCTCGTCGATGAGCTTGGCGCCTTGGAGCTTGTCCTGCAGGGAATCGATGCGGCTCATGACCTCGCCGAGCTTGTCCTTGGCGCTGTGGTACTCGGCGTTCTCGCTGAGGTCGCCCTTCTCGCGGGCTTCGGCGATGTCGTGGGAGAGCTGGACCTTGCGCTTCTTCAGCTCCTCGACGTCGTGGCGCAGCTTCTCGTATCCGGCTCGGGTCAGAAAGGTCTCGGTCATGACTGTCTCCGTCGGCATAGTATCTCCTTGGGATATTATACGATTAAATCGGCTCCGCTTCACCGGAAATCGCGGTAGGCCCGGCAGAAGCTGGCGAAGAACCAGCGCAGCACCTCGGCCGGCTCCCAGGCCCGTCCAGTCAGGTTCTTGAGGCTGGCGGCTCCGG
>JAQUNT010000491.1 GCA_028717525.1 Elusimicrobiota bacterium | reverse complement strand
CTCGGCCTGCGCGTCAAGCTTAAGTGGCCCAGCGCGGACTGGCGCTGGGAGCAGGTCCGCTACTCGCCCCTGTCGGACTGCGGGCTCCTCATCTTCAGCCGCGCCGAGGACGGCCGGCCCACCTACAGCTACTCCCTGCAGCGCTTCTACAACCCCTCCGCGCGCCGCCTGCGCGCCCAGGCGCACCTGAGCAACTCGCGCCTGCTCTTCGAGCGCAGCGACCTGGAAGGCGCCCTGGCCGAGGCGGCGACCGCGGCGCACCTGCAGCCCGACCTGGCCGCGGCCCGCTACCGCCACGCCGCCATGCTCTGCCTCTCGGGACAGCTCAACGAGTCCATGGCCGAGCTCGCCGAGGCGGTCCGGTTCGACGCCAAGCTGGCGTCCCGGGCCAAGTCCGACCCGGACTTCGCCGAAATCTACGACTTCCCGCGCTTCCGCGCCCTGGTGGGCAGGGGGCAGGACTTCCTCCTCGAGGACCCCAGGAGGAGGCGGTGAGCTTCCTCGACACGCTCGCCCTGCCCGAAGGCCCCCGCGCCGCCGAGCTGCGCGCGGCCCTGGCGGCGCGCATCCTGGTCTTGGACGGCTCCATGGGCAGCCAACTCGCCGCGGCGGGCCTGACGGCCGAGGACTTCGGCGGGCCCGGCCAGGAGGGCTGCTTCGACGTCCTGCCCGTCACCCGTCCGCGCGTGGTGGCCGCGGTCCACGAGAGCTACCTGGAGGCCGGCGCGGACATCATCGAGACCTGCTCCTTCGGCGCCCTGCCCCACGTGCTGGCCGAGTACGGACTGATGGAGCGCGCCCTGGAGCTCAACCGCGCCGCGGCCGCCCTCGCCGCCCAAGCCGCCCGGGCCCGCGCCACCCCGGACCAGCCCCGCTTCGTGGCCGGCTCCCTGGGCCCCGGCACCAAGACCATCACCTTGACCGGCGGCATCAGCTTCGCCGAGGTGGCCGCGGCGCACGCCTTGCAGGCCCAGGGCCTCATCGAGGGCGGCGCGGACCTCCTCCTGCTGGAGACCCAGCAGGACACGGTCAACATCAAGGCCTCGCTCGACGGCATCGCCGCCTGCTTCCAGCGCCTGGGCCGCCGCGTCCCGGTCATCCTCTCGGCCTCCATAGAAGCCTCCGGGACCATGCTCGGCGGGCAGACGGCCGAAGCCCTGGCCGACTCCACGGCGCACTGGGGCCTCTTCGGCCTGGGGCTCAACTGCGCCCTGGGCCCCGAACGCATGACCGACCACGTGCGCACCCTCGCCGCCCTCTCCTCCGGCTTCACGGTCTGCTACCCCAACGCCGGCCTGCCCGACGAGGAGGGCCGCTACGGAGAGACCCCGGACTCCTTCGCGCGCAAGCTCTCGCGCTTCTGCGCCGAGGGCTGGCTCAACATCGTGGGCGGCTGCTGCGGCACCACCCCCGAGCACATCCGCGCCGTGGCGCGCATGGCCGCGGCGCACCGTCCCCGCCGGCCGGAGCGGGCCCGGCGCTGGGCCGTCTCGGGGCTGGAGTCCTTGACCCTCTCCGAGGAGAACCGCCCGGTCCTGGTGGGCGAACGCGCCAACGTGGTCGGCTCGCGGCTCTTCAAGGACGTCATCGCCAAGGAAGACTTCGCCGCGGCCGCGGACGTGGGCCGCCGGCAGGTCCGCGGCGGCGCCCAGGTCCTCGACGTCTGCCTGGCCAACCCGGACCGCGACGAGCTGGCGGACATGGAGCGCCTGCTGGAGCGCCTGGCCCCGGCCGTGCGCGTCCCCCTCATGATCGACTCTTTGGACCCGGCGGTGGTGGAGGCGGCCCTGCGGCGCTGTCCGGGCAAGTGCATCATCAACTCGGTGAACCTGGAGGAGGGCGAGAAACGCTTCGCGGCCGTGGCCCCCCTGGCCCTGCGCTACGGCGCGGCCCTCGTGGTGGGGACCATCGACGAGGACAAGGCCGCCGGGATGGCGCTGACGCGCGCGCGCAAGCTGGCCGTGGCCCGGCGCAGCCACGGACTCCTCACCGGCAAGTACGGCGTCCCGGAGGAGGACCTCTACTTCGACCCCCTGGTCTTCCCCGCGGCCTCCGGGGACGGCAAGTACACGGGCAGCTCGGGCGAGACCGTGGCCGCCCTGCGCCTGATCAAGGAGTCCCTGCCCGCCTGCAAGACCGTGCTCGGCGTCTCCAACGTCTCCTTCGGCCTCCCCCCCGCGGGCCGCGAGGTCCTCAACGCCGTGTTCCTGCACCGCTGCGTGGAGGCCGGCCTGGACCTGGCCATCGTCAACGCGGAGAAGCTCGCGCGCTTCGCGAGCCTTCCGGCCGAGGAACGCCGCCTGGCCGAGGACCTCCTCGATGGCGCCGGGCCTGACCCGGTCGCCGCCTTCACCGCCCATTTCCGCCAGTCCCGGCCCAAAGCCCCAGGAACCAGCCCGCAACTGCCGGCCGAGGAGCGCGTGCGCCAGGCCGTGGTCGCCGCCAGCCGGGAGGGCCTGGAGACCGCTCTCGACGAGCTCGCGCGCTCCCGGACGCCTCTCGAAATCATCAACGGCCCGCTCATGGAGGGGATGGCCGAGGTGGGCCGGCTCTTCGCGCAGAACGCCCTCATCGTCGCCGAGGTCCTGCAGTGCGCCGAGGTGATGAAGGCCGCGGTGTGCCTGCTCGAGCCCCGCATGGAGGGCCGGCGGGCCGCCGCGCGCGGCACCATCGCGTTGGCCACGGTCAAGGGCGACGTGCACGACATCGGCAAGAACCTGGTGCACATCATCCTCAAGAACAACGGCTTCGAGGTGGTGGACCTCGGCATCAAGGCCGGCTCGGAGACCATCCTCGAGGGCCTGCGCCGCAGCCAGGCCCAGGCCCTGGGCCTCTCCGGGCTGCTGGTGCG
>JAQUNT010000490.1 GCA_028717525.1 Elusimicrobiota bacterium | reverse complement strand
GTCTTTCCGGGGGTCCTCATCCAGTTCGAGGACTTCGCCAACCACAACGCCTTCCGCCTGCTGGCCAAGTACCGCGACCGCATCTGCACCTTCAACGACGACATCCAGGGCACCGCCTCGGTGGCCCTGGCCGGGCTCTACAGCTCCCTGCGCCTGACCGGCGGCAAGCTCACGGACCAGACCCTGCTCTTCTTCGGCGCCGGCGAGGCGGCCATCGGCATCGCGAACCTCTGCGTCAGCGCCATGGCCGCCGAGGGGCTCTCCCCGGAGCAGGCGCGCCGGCGCTGCTGGTTCGTGGACTCGAGAGGGCTGGTCGAGTCCGGCCGGTCCGATCTCGTCGCGCACAAGAAGCCCTACGCCCACCAGCACGCGCCGGTCAAGGACCTCCTGGCCGCGGTCAAGGCTCTCAAACCCACTGCCCTCATCGGGGTCTCCGGACAGCCCAGGCAGTTCACCCGCGAGATCGTGAGGGAGATGGCGCGGATCAACAAGCGGCCGGTCATCTTCGCGCTCTCCAATCCGACCTCCAAGGCGGAGTGCACGGCGCAGGAGGCCTACGAATGGTCCGACGGCCGCGCCGTCTTCGCCAGCGGCTCGCCCTTCCCCCCGTACACCTACAAGGGCAAGACCTTCGTGCCCGGACAGTCCAACAACGCCTACGTCTTCCCCGGGATCGGGCTGGGGGTGGCCGTCTGCCAGGCCAAGCGGGTCACGGACGAGATGTTCTTCGTCACCGCCAAGACCTTGGCCCGGATGACCTCGCCCCAGGACCTGGCCAAGGGCCGGCTCTTCCCGGCGCTCTCCCAGATCCGCGAGATCTCGGCCCGCATCGCCGCGGCCACGGCCGAGGTCGCCTACCAGCGCGGCCTGACCGACCAGCCCAGGCCCAGAAACCTGCTTCAGCACATGCGCCGGATGCAATACCAGCCGGTCTACGAGAAGCTCGCCGGATAGTCCGCGCCCGAGCCGCTCATGGACATCCGGCCGTCTCTCGCCGCCGCCTGCGCCGCGGCCCTCTGCCTCGGGGCCTGCCGCAAGGCGCCCCCGGCAGTCCCCGTCCCGCAAGGCGACGTCCGAGAGGCCGCCCGCCATGTCGCGGACGGGGGCCCGTTCCGGGCCTCGGACTTCGTCGCCGCGCTCTCGCGCCTGCCCGAGCTCGAGAAGAAGGACCCGGCGTTGCGCCAGGAGCTGGTCGCCGCGCTGCGGCGGCGCGCCCCGGACCAGGCCGAGGCCCTGCTCAGCTTCTTCGCGGGCTCCCGGGACGACACGTGCCGCGCGCGGCACGTGCACATGAACCTCGACGCCGCGGACTTCGCCGGCTTCTACAAAGCCACGGTCATGGCGGAGCAGCGCCTGGCCGCGGCCTGCGCCCCCCTAGCCGCCGGCGACGCCCGCGCGGCCCTGCCCCTGCTCGACGAAGCCCTGGCCCTGGACCCGCGCCATGCCGGGGCCTACCTGCATCGCGCCGTGGCGCGGGACCTGGCCGGCGACCCCGTAGGCGCGGCCAGCGACTACGAGGAGTCCATCAAGACCCCGCAGGACCTGGGCCCCTGGCCCGTGGAGAAATGCCTCTGTTCGCCCCGGCTGGCGGACCGGGTCCGCGCGCTCGCAGAGGCCAAGCGCCTGGGCCGGCGGGCCAAGGACCAGGGCGTCGCCCTGTTCCTGAAGGGCGAGCGCGAGGAGGCCGCCCGGTACCTCGACGAAGCCATCCGGCAGTATCCCGGCGATCCCGAGTCCTACCAGAGCCGGGCCGCGCTGCGCGAAGCGGCCGGAGACCTGCAGGGGGCCGTGGCCGACTACGAGGCGGCCTGCCGGCTCTCCGAGAAACGGGCCAGCCTGCCCGGCCTGCTCTTGAGCCTGGCGCAGGCGCGCCGGAAGGCGGCGCAGCCGGCCGCGCCGGCTAAGCGCGCGCGGCCCGGCGCCTAAGCCGGACCAAGGCCTCCTCGCAGACCCTCTGCGCCAGTCCCTGGCGCAGAGGGCGGCCGAGGAGCCGGTCCATGCCGCCGTCGGCCCGGTCCAGGGCGCCGGCCTCCAGCCAGTCCCGGTAGGCCTGCCCGAAACAACGGCTGAAGAGCATGAACTCCGCCCTCCGGGCCGGCCGCGCGGCCAGGTGGCGGGAGCGCCTCCAGGCGCTGGATAGGGAATAGAAGCTCTCGATGAGGTCGCGCGTGCCCTCGCGCAGGACCTCCTCGCTGACCCCGCGGGGCAGGTAGGTGAGGCGCACCCCGTCGAAGCGGCTGGGGTCCTCGCTGAGATAGCGGCCCAGGGGCGCCATGGCGGCGTGCCCCTCGGTCCCGGGATTGAAGGTGAGCGTGGTCAGCTTCAGGTAGAGGATGCCCGCCTCCGCGCAGAACTCGCGGATGGCCGGAAAGGTCTCCCGAGTCGTGCCCTCCATCCCGATGACGAAGCCCGCCGCCACCTCCACGCCCCGGCTCTGGGCCTTGCGGATGATGCGGCGATAGTCCGCAACCAGGTTGTGGCCCTTGCGCACGGCCGCGAGGGCGCTGTCGAGGAGGCTCTCCAGACCGCAGTAGGCGGCGCGGCAGCGGCTGCGCGCCAAGGCCTCCAGGACCTCCTCGTCGTCGAGGGCCTCCACGCAGAACTCGCCCATCCAGCCCGCGGCCGGAGACCGCCCGAGCAGCCCGGCCAAGGACAGCAGGTGGGACCGGTCGTTGCCGAGGTTGTAGTCCACGACGTTGACGAACTCCCGGGGATTTGCGGCCAGGACGCGGGCGATGTCTTCGGCGCTGCGATAAGCCACGGTCTTCTGCATGACCGGAGCCAGGCAGAAACGGCAGTTGCGCAGGCAGCCGCGCGAGGACTCCAGAGGCGCGCCCATGAAGCGGAGATAGG
>JAQUNT010000489.1 GCA_028717525.1 Elusimicrobiota bacterium | reverse complement strand
GGAAGTGACGACCTGGGGCTCGGACGGCTTCCTCATCACGCGGGCCGCTTTGAGCGGCAACCGGCTCGACCTGGGGACTTGGACCGGCGGCAACGAGCTGATCCTGAGGCAAGAACTCACGCCTCGGCGCATCAGCCTGCGCTTGCGCCTGGACGACCAAGCTTATCTGGCCGTGCTCTTCAACCGGACCGCCTCGGGCTTCTCAGCGGTGAGGCTCAGCCGCAGCGCGGACTATCCCAACGCCTTCCTGCGCGGCCGGCCGGAGGGCCGCATCGTGTCCAGCGAGCCGCTGGAGTGGCTGCTCTTGGACGGCTCCTGGCACCGGCTGGAGCTTGATTTCGGCTCCCAGGGCCTGACCGCCTCCTTGGACGGCCAAGATCCCGTCCGCATCCCGCAGGCCGAGGCCGCGCCGGGGGCCTTCGGTCTGCGCAACGGGATGCGCAGCGCGAAGGTGGACGACATCAGGCTGGAGGACGAAAGCGGCCGCGTGTGGCGGGAGAGTTTTCACAACACCGGGCACTGGCCGGGCGTCATCCTCTGCAACTGCGTCCTGGCATTGCTCCTCTTCGCCTGCCTGCGCGCCTGGCCGGCCGCCTTCTCAGCCTGCGGCCTCGTTCTGGCCGTCTGCGGCTCGCTCTGGCTGGCCTTCGACTATTTCCGCTGGTCCAGGCTGGAGGTCGATGTCTTGTCCCGCCCGCTCTCCGGAGCGGCTCAGCGCAGCGCTTTGGAGAAGGCTGAGGCGGCCCGCTATGCCTTCTTCTCGGCCTGGGACAGGCTCATGGGCGGGACGCCGGCCACGCGGGAGGCGCTCATCGCGCAGGGCTATGCGGGCATCACCACGGGCTCAGGACCGGTGTTCTGCGGCTCCGGCCAAGATGACCGCCCGGTCCAGCTCCAGCCCGGGCCGGACCTGGAGGCTCTCTTCAGCGCCCCTAAGACGGCCTTCCGCATCCTCTTCGTGGGGACTTCGCAGACCATCGGGGCTGGAGCCCCGCATCTGGCGGACACCTTCGCTTTCCTCGCCCATGCGGCCTTGGTCAAGTCGCTGGGGCCGGCGCGCCGGGTCGAGACGCTCAATATGGCGGTGTCGGGTTCGGATTCGGCCGTCTTGTTCGACGACTACCGCCGTCTCTACCGGCGGTTTCGGCCGGACCTCGTGGTCCTGGACCTCAGCGGCAACGACCCGCCCGACCGGGTGGCCTCGGGCGTCGGGGACTTCTTGCGCCTCAACCAGGCCGCTCACGTCCGCTCCATCCTCCTCAAGGAAGCCAATTCCAACGAGACCCCGTGCCTGCAGGATCTGCTGGAGAAGCACCGCGTCTTGGACGAACTGGCCCGGCGCTACTCGGTTCCGATCTACGACCTGCACGGCTTCCTCAACGCCCCGGAGGTCTTCAAGACGGGCTGGCTGTGGTGGGACACGGTGCACATGACGCCTTACGGCCAGCAACTGGTCGCGGCTTGGCTGGCGCCCAAGCTGCGCGCCGAGCTGGGCTCCTACCGCCGGAAGTAGCTGCGCAGGATGGCCTGCGCGATGTTGTCGGCCAGGAGCTGGTTGCCTTTGGGCGTGCAGTGGCCGAAGTCTCCGCCGAAGAGGTCCCGGAAGTAGGCCGCGTAGGATTCCCGCCGCACGGCTTCCCGGAAGACCGCCTCGTTGTCCACCAAGAGGGGCGGCTCCGCGCTGTCGCCGAATATCCTCCGCAGCGGCTCGACGCTCATCATGGGGTACTGCACGCAGACCAGGCGCACGCCCTTGGTGTCGAGGAGTTCCTTGAGCCTGCGGTAGTTCCGGGCGGTCATGGGGTTGGCGCGCGAGCGCAGTTCCGCGGTCTTCCTTTCGTAGCGCCGGGCCTGGGCGGGATCGCCCAGCTTGGCGTAGAGCAGGGCCAAAGCGGCGCAGGCCCAGTCGTTGCCGGGGTCGAGCTCCAGGGCTTCCTTGTAGTATCTCTGCGCCTCGGCGAGGCGGCCTTGGCCCCGGTAGAACTCGGCGAGCTCGAAGCGGGCCTTGTCGTCGCGGGGCTTGATCTGCAGGGCCTTGCGGAACGCGGTTTCCGCGTCCTGGAGGCGGCCCTCCTGGACGTACACGCGGCCCAGGCCCGAGGCTGCGTCGCCGCTCCCCGCGATGTGCTTGCCGGCCAGGCGCACGGAACGTGCGAAGGCCTGGATGGCCTGGGGCAGCTTGTGCTGGCGCCTGTAGAGGACGCCGAGCTCGTTGAGGGCGACGTCGTTGGAGGGGTCGGAGGCGATGACTTCCTTCAGGAGGCTTTCCGCCCGCGCGTAGTCATGCATGGCGACTGCTTCCCGGGCCCGCTGGATGCGGTCGGAATCGGGCCCCGGGGGCAAGGTGAGCAGGCCGATCGGCCGGGCGTCCTGAAGGGGGCGGTCTTTGAACCGGAAGAAGATTCCGGGCTCGGCAGGGCCCTGCGGCGCGACCTTCCTGCCTGCGAGCTTGTCGGCGGCCTGCATCCACAGGAGGCGGGCCAACCGGTAGGAGCGCAGGTGCCGGAACCAGAAGCCGCCGGCCTCGGGGATGTCCTCGTAGTACCGGACGGTGCCAAAGTCGTTTATGCCCATCATGGCCACGACCATGTCGGGGGGGGTGCGCGCGAGCTCGGTCCGGGCTCGGTCGAGGACGTCCGAGCTGTTGGCTCCGGCCATGCCCGCGTCGGTCACGGCGAAGCTTCGGCCCGCGCCGTCCTTGTTGAGGCTGGCTTCGAGCTGCATGGGATATTGCCGCCAGGTGGTGGACTCGCCCAGGCAGAGGATGCGGTAGACGCCGCGGCCCTGCGCGGCCTGGAAGTCGCGGCGCTGCTGCAGCCAGGCCGAGGCGGCGCCGCCCAGGCGCAGGGCGACCTCGGC
>JAQUNT010000488.1 GCA_028717525.1 Elusimicrobiota bacterium | reverse complement strand
CTCCGTCCGCGCCGAGCCGGACCGACCTGAAGCTGGCGGCCCTGACCGCCGCGGCCTTGGGACTGCTCTACTGGCTCGGGCGCTGCCCCAGCTTCGGGGGCGCGGACAGCCCGCAGCACGTCCTGAGCGCGGTCACCTGGGGCGTGTCCTGGCCCCCCGGCTATCCGCTCTACGTGATGCTCGGCCACCTCGCCTCCCTGCTGCCCGGCTCGGCCGCGGGCAACGTCAGCGCCCTCTCCGGGCTCCTGCATGCCCTGGCCGCCGCCCTGTTCTTCCTGACCCTGCGGCGGCTTTCCATAGCGCCGCTCGCGGCTCTGTGCGCCACGGCGCTGCTGGCCCTCTCCCCCCTCTACTGGTACTACTCCGAGCTCGGGGAGGTCCGGGCCCTCAACGACCTGCTCGCTCTGGCCGCGGCCTACGGAGCCGTGGCCTGGACCCAGTCCCGCCGGCCGGCCGCGCTCGCCGCCTTGGCCGCGGTCCTGGGCCTGGGCATCAGCCACCACCCCACCTTCGTCTTCATACTTCCGGCCGTAGCCTATTGGCTCTGGAGGCAGGGGGCGCTGTCGGGGAGGCGGCAGTCGGCTTATGCCGGCGCGGTCCTCTTGTCCTGCGCGGCCCTGCCCTACCTGATCCTGGGCGTGCGCCTGCATCTGGGCGCTCCGGCCTACAACCTCACCAACGCCGCGGGCCTTTTGGACATGCCCGGCCTGTTCCTGCGCAAGGACCTCGGCGGCCCGCTGCGCGTGGTGGCGGGCCGGGGCCTGCTGGGGCCGGACGGCTTCGATTTCGCGCGTTTCTGGCAGCACCTGGGCTGGTTCCTGAGCTCGGCCTACGGCGCGCTGGGTCCGCTCGGCCTGGCCTTGCTGGCCCTGGGGCTGGCCGCGTCCTGGCGCAAGCGCGCCGCCGAACTGGCTTTCTGGGGACTCTGGCTCGGCGTCGCGGGCCTGACCTACATCCTCCTCGGCAGCCAGCAGCTCAGGCTCGCCAACCCGGAGTTCGCCTACGCCATCGCCGCGCGCTTCCACCTCCTGCCCCTCATCGCCGTGTTCCCGGTCGTGGCGCTGGGCGCGGGCTGGCTGGCGGAGCGCTGGGGACGCCGGCTGGGCTGGACCCTCCTGGCCGCAGCCCTGGTCGTCGGCGCGGTCCGGCATCCGGTCAGCCTGCGCCGTTCCGGCTTCGTCATGGACTACGCCCGGGAGATGGTGCGCTGCAGCGGGACCTCGGACATGATCATCATGGACTCGGACGCCTCCACCTTCGCCATGCTCTATCTCGACCTGGTCGAGCGCGCAACGGGCGACCGGGTGGTGCTGGTCCCGTCCTTGTTCGGCTATCCTCCCTACCGGCGCTGGCTGGCCAAGCGCCACCCCGGCCTGAACATGCCGGCCGAGGACTTGCTGGGCGACTGGACGAAGTGGACCCGGCTGAACGCCGGCCGCGCCCTCTACGCCGAGGCCGAGTCGTGGAACGACATGCGCAGCGTGTTCCCGGCCAGCGCGCCCTGGGGGGTGCTGATCCGGGCCTGGGAGCAGCCTCCCTCGGCGGAGGCGCAGTACGCGGGCCTCCAGCGCCTGCTGGACTGGCCGGGGATCTCGCACCGCAGCCTCTACCCCTTCAGCCCCGAGGCCGAGCTGGTGAACACCTACCGCCTCATGCTGAGATGGGGGCTGGAGTCCTTGCCCGAGCCCAAGGACCGGGCGCTTTCCGAAGCCCTGCTCAAGCGCTTCAGCGAGTCCTGAGGCGCCTCTAGACGGGCAGGCAGACGCGGAAGGTCGAGCCTTCCCCCGGCCGGCTCTCCACGGCCACGCCGCCGTGGTGGGCCTCCGCGATGTGCTTGACGATGGCCAGGCCCAGGCCGGTGCCGCCCAGCTCCCGCGAGCGGGCCTTGTCCACGCGGTAGAAGCGCTCGAAGATGCGGGGCAGGTCCTCGGCGGGGATGCCGATGCCCGTGTCCTGGACCGCGACGGTCACGCGCCCCTCCGCGCAGGCGGCGCTGACCCGCACCAGGCCTTTCTCCGGGGTGAACTTGATGGCGTTGTCGAGCAGGTTGGTGAGGACCTGCTTGAGCTGGCCGCGGTCGCCGCGCACGGCCGGGATGTCGCGGAAGGGTTCCAGGCGCAAGCCGAGCTCCTTGCGCCCGGCCAGGGGCTTGAGGGTGGCGGTGACCTCGGCGGCCAGGCGCATGAGGTCCACGGGTTCCGCGGCCGGCGGCCGCGCGTCGGAGTCCAGGGCCGAGAGGGTGAGCAGGTCGTCGACCAGGCGAGTCATGCGGTCCGCGTTGCGCTCGATCTCGGCGATGAACTCCATGCGGTGCTCGGCGTCGTCGGCGGCGCCTTCGCGCAGGGTCTCGGCGAAGGCCTTGATGGCGGCCAGGGGAGTGCGCAGCTCGTGCGAGACGTTGGCCGTGAAATCCTTGCGCACCGCGTCGGAGCGGCGCAGCTGGGCGATGTCGCTCTGCACCTTCTCCGCCAGCCGGTCGAGGCTCCGGGCCAGGCGTCCCAGCCGGCCGCCGCCCAGGGGGCCGACCCGGGCGTCCCAGTCCCCGGCGGCCAGGCGCTCGATCGTCGCCGCGATGCGCTCGGCCCGGCGGGAGTGCCAGAACAGCCAGCCTGCGCAGGCGGCGGCGAGAGCCGCCAGGAGCCAGGCCATCATTCCGTCCGGAGGCGGTAGCCCACGTTCTTGACCGTCACGATGCGCCCGGCCTCGGGGCCGAGCTTGCCGCGCAGGCGCGCGATGTGCTGGTCCACGGTGTTGGTGTCGATCTCCAGCGAGCGGTCGTAGCCCCAGACCGTCTCCAGGAGCTCGTCGCGCGAGAGGACCCGGCCGTCTGCGGCCAGGAGGCACTTGAGGAACTCGAACT
>JAQUNT010000487.1 GCA_028717525.1 Elusimicrobiota bacterium | reverse complement strand
GTGCGGGCGAAGACCGGCAGGAGGTGCCGCCAGGAGTAGGAGGAAGCGCCCAGGCCGTGCAGGAAGACCATGGGCTCCCCCTGCCCTCCGGAGCGGACGTAGGTCCTGATCCCGCCGACTTCGCGCAGGGTCGCGCCGATCTCCGTCATGCCGCGGAGATTATACCACCATTGCCCCCGGCCCTTGAAAATCCTCGCGAGTGGACTTACACTTTGGTCATGCCCCTCTCCCGGCTCCTGCCGGCCCTGTTGCTGTGCCTGGGCGCCCTGCGCGCCTGGGCCGAGCCGGCGGTCCAGCCGCAGCTGGAGCTGGGGGCCTGCGTGGGCCAAGGCCCGGCCCCGGCCGTCCCCGCGCGGACCCCGCCCTACGACCTGGCGCTGTCTCCGATCCCCCCGACGGAAGAGCAGGCCTGGAGCCTGCTCGGCTACCGGCCCGACGCGGCGCGACGGCGGCTGCTGGCGCCCACCGGGGAGGCGGTCTCCCAGCCCGAGGTCGCCTTCGCGCGCGAGCCTTACGACGCGCGCCTGGAGCGCGTGGACGCGAACACCTGGAACAGCCTGCAAAGGCAGGGCTACAGGCTCGACGAGAAGACCTGCCGCTTCCTGCTGGACGGCCGGCCCGTGACCCGTCTGGAGGTCAGGCTGTACCGGTTCTGGTCCGGCAAGGGCGAGGAGCTCCAAGCCGTGCAAAGCCTGCGCGCGGCCTTGGCCGCTCTGCCGCGGGGCCGGCCCGTGCCGCCGGAGATCCTCAAGAAGCTGCAGCAGCTCAAAGCCGCCCAGGTGCAGCTGCCCGCGGGCCTGGAGGCCAAGCTCAACTCGGCCGCGGACGTACGCTCCGCCTTGGCGGCCGTGGACCAGGCCCATGAGGCCGCGGCACGCTTCTGGGACGGCCTGACCCCCATGTCGGCCCAGCTCAAGGCCGCCATGCCCGCGGTCGCCGGCTGGACCGCCGGGCAGGCGGACGGTGCCTATGCCGCGGAGGCGGAAGCCCGGCTGGGCCAGCTCCTGGCCTCGGATGTGCAGTCCTTGCTGGCCCAGTATCCGGCCGGAGCCGAACTGCTGGCGCGCTTCAAAGGCCGCGACGGCCGGGTGCGCCTGCCCGCGGTGCGCGTCCTCAAAGTCTCCCAGCGCCCGGACGACCTGGGCTTCGGCCAGTCCAGCGCGGTCTACAGCCCGAGCTCGGATTCCATCACGCTCAACTACTGGCCCATGGCGCGCCAGGCCCTGGCCGCCGCGCCCGAGTCCGAGCGCGCGCGCCTGGCCAAGGAGTTCGCCGACCCCGGCCGGCTCTCCGCCTACCTCGCGCAGCATCCGGACGCGCGCCGGGCCTTCGTGCAGGCCTGCGACGTGGAGCTCTACCACGAGCTCGTGCACGCCTGGCAGGGCCGGCGCGGCAAGCTCAACGTGGAGATGCTGCGCGGCAACCTGGCCCCCCTCAACCCCCTGGAGAAGGAGCATGAGGCCTTCCGCGAGATGTTCCGCTACTTCCATGCCAAGCTCGTGAAGGACCCGGCGGCGACCATGAAGTCCCCGTGGTTCGACAGCTACCTGGCCCTGCTGGGCAGCTACGACGAGTACCGCGACCACATCACGCGCCAATACATGTCCACCTTCGGCGGCTATGCCGACATGCCGACCTTGGAGCAGATCCAGAAGGACCGCCGCGGCCTGGCCCGGCGCATGGGCGCGCGGAGCCCCTCCGACTGGGCGCGGCAGGGGCTCAAGCTCATCGGACTGGGGCATGGGGACGAAGCCTTGCGGGAGTTCCGTGCCGAAGAGACGGCCCGTTCCCGGGAGTTCGCGGGCAAGGAATGGCCCAAGATGCGCGGCCAAGGCTACGGCGTCCTGCTGGCCGAGTTCCAGCGCGTCGGGCGCACCGACAAGGCCCTCCTGGTGGCGCGCCTGCCGGGCGCGGCCTCGGCGGAGCAGCGCCGGGCCCTGCAGGGCGAACTGGAGCGGCGCATGAAGGACGGCCCGGCCAACGGCCGCATGTCCTTCATGGAACGCATGGATGCCTGGCCGGTGCTGGACCAGGTCTACGGCGCCAAGGGCCTGCCCGCTGAGCTCGAGTCGGCCAGGCAGAAGGATTACGTCGGATATGCCCAGGCCGCGTTGGCGGGCAGCCGGCAGGCCAAGACCGCGGCTGAGAAGACGAACTCGGCCACGGCCCTCAAATGGGCGCGTGGTCTGCTGGGCCAGGTCAAGGACCCCGCCCTGCGCAAGAAGCTCGCACAGGAGCTCGACGCGGAGGCCAAGCGCAGATGAGGCGGGGAGCGCCCTGGGCGGCAGCCTTGCTGGCCCTGGCCTGCTCCCGGCCGGCCGCTCCGCCGCCGGGGCAGGCCGTTTACGAGTCCAAGAGCGGGGACTTCTCGCTGCAGGGCCCGTTGGGCTGGCGCGTGCTGGAGGAGCAGGGCGGCGCCCACCGCGTGACCTTGATGGGGCCCTTGCCGGACCTGGAGACCATCGCGGTCTATCGCTACGAGAGGAGCGCCGAGTATCCGGACGCGCAGGCCTACCTGGCGGGACAGGCCCTGGCCGGCCGGCCGGGGCCGAGCCGGAAGATGTCGCTGGCCGGGCGTCCCGCCTGGGACATGACCGTGGAACGCGAGTCGCCGCCCATGCACGGCGCGCCCCCCCAGAGGCTCTCCGTGCGCATGGTGGTCGTGGAGGACGCCCGGGGCTTCTGGTCCTTGGTGCGCACGGGGCCTTCGGGTCGGGGCTCGGAGAAGGTCCTCGACCAGGTCCTGGCCTCCTTTCAGCCGCGGCCGGCAAGTGTGGTAAGATAGCTCCTTGATGAGATACCAGACCTCCCTGCTCCACGGCTTGGGAATGCTCCTGGCCGCCGCCGCTCTTTGCGCGGCGGAGAG
>JAQUNT010000486.1 GCA_028717525.1 Elusimicrobiota bacterium | reverse complement strand
TCAAGCGCTGGGAGGCCTCGCGCCTCGGGCCCTCGGCCGAACGCCGGCGCGAGCCGGTCATCTCCATCTCCCGCCTGCCCGGCTGCAACGGCCGCGTCTTGGCCGAGGAGCTCGCCCGCAAGCTCAAGTTCGATTTCTTCCATCGGGAGCTCCTGCACCAGGTGGCGGAGAGCGCGCACCTGAGCGAGGCCATCCTGAACACCGTCGACGAGAAGGACCTGCCCGCGATCACGGAATGGATCCAGTCCCTGTTCCTGGAGCGCTACCTGAGCGGGGATTACTTCCGGCACCTGTCCAAGGTCCTCATGGCCATCGCCGAGCACGGCCGCGCCGTCATCCTGGGACGGGGCTGCGGATTCATCCTCAAGCCGGAGCTCTGCCTGCGGGTGCTCCTGGTCGCCCCGCTGGAGGAGCGCGTGGCGGTGGTGGCGCGCCGGGACAAGCTGTCCCGCGAGGAGGCCCGACGCAAGGTGGTCCAGACCGAGTCGGAGCGGCGCGCCTTCATCCAGCGGCATTTCCACGCCGCCATGATGGACCCGGTCCACTACGACCTGGTCCTCAACACGCACGGCCTCGGCCCGGAAGGGACCTTGGCCCTCGTCGAGGCGGCCTGGAAGATCAAGAGGGCGCAGGTCCCGGCCGGGGCGCAGTGATGCGGCGCTGGGCGCTGCTGGCCGCGGTCTGCGGTCTGCTCGGGGCGGCCCTGCCGGTCCGCGCCGAGCCCCCCCGGGCCTATAAGGCCGTCGGCTTCCTGTCCGACTTCGGCCTCAAGGACAACTCGGTCGGCATCTGCAAGGCGGCGATGGAGAACGTCGCTCCGGGCGTCAAGGTCATCGACATCACCCATGAGGTCCCGCCCTTCTCCATCGCGGAGGGCGCGCGCTTCCTGGCCGAGTCCGCGCCCTACTTCCCCCGCGACGCGGTCTTCGCGGCGGTGGTCGACCCCGACGTGGGCGGCCGGCGCAAAGCGATCATCGCCCGCTCCCGGACGGGCCAGCTCTTCGTCGTTCCGGACAACGGGCTGCTCACCTTGGTCCAGGACCGCGACGGCCTGGCCGCCGCGCGCGAGATCTCCAACCCCGACTGGATGCTGGGCGCCAGGCTCTCCTCGACCTTCCACGGCCGCGACGTCTTCGCCCCGGCCGCCGCGCGCCTGGCGCGGGGCGACGACTGGGCCTCGGCCGGCCCCGAGCTCGATGTCCCGGGTCTGGCGCGCCTGCAGCTGAGCACGGCGAGCCTGGACTCCCAAGGCCTGCGCGGCCGGGTCATCGGCACGGACGGCCCCTTCGGCAACCTGGTGCTCGACGTGCCCGCCGAGACCTTCGCCCGGCTGGGCTACCGGCTGGGAGACGAGGTCCCGGTCACCTTGGCCGGCAAGCCCTACCGCCTGCCCTTCGTCAGGACCTTCGGCGACGTGCCGGAGGGCCGGGGGCTCTGCTACATCGACTCGCGCGGCCGGCTCGGGCTGGGCATCAACAAGCGGGATTTCTCCAAGACCTACTCGCTCGGCGCCGGCGCCGAGCTCTTCATCCCGCGGCGGCCGTAGCCCCGGGCCCGCCCCCGCCGGAGATTGCTACAATGGCTCGGTGATGGCGCGCCTGCGCGAGCGGCTCTCCTCGGACGTCTTCCTCATCTGGGCCGTGATCCTGCTGGGGCTGGTCCTCTACGCGGGCTCCTTGGGGCACCCCCTCGTCGGAGACGACCGCGCCTTCGTTCTGGACCAGCCCTTCACCCAGGACTGCGCCAGCCTCCTCAAGCTCGTCGACCCGCGCAACTACCTCGCCCGGGTCCTGCCGGTCAGCGGCGCCGCGCGCCCGGTCTGGCTCGGCTCGGTGGTCGTCGATTCCTGCCTCTTCGGAGACGCGGCCCCGGGCTATCACCTCAGCAGCCTGCTTTGGCACCTCTTCGCCTCGGCCCTGCTCATGGCCTTGGCCTGGGCCTTGTGCCGGGACGATTGGACGACCCTGCTCGCGGGGGTCCTCTTCGTGGCCAACCCCCTGCACACCGAGAACGTCAACATCGTCACCTTCCGCACCGACATCCTGGCCCTGGCCTTCATGACCTTGTCGTTCGCGCTCTACCTGCTCAGGCGCTCCCGCTCCGGCTGGAGGCGGCAGGCCCTGCTGGGGCTGTCCTTGGCCTGCTACGGCTTGGCCGTGCTGGCCAAGGAGATGGCCGTGACCCTGCCCCTGCTGGTGGTCCTCGCGGACTGGCTGTTCCCCGAGCCCGGCAAGCGCAAGGCGGCCGCGCCGCGGGCCCGCGGCCGCGGCCGGTGGCGCTGGGGGGCCGCCGCGGCCTTCGCCTTGGTCCTGCTCGGCTATCTGGCGTTCCGCATGCCCCGCGCGGGCAACGTGGAGCCGGGCCGTCAGGACCTCTTCACCCGCCCGGGAGTGGTGGTGCCCTGGCAGGAAGTCTACGAGAGCCCGAAGGTGCGCCTGCTGACCATGACCCGCATCATGGGCGAGAACCTGGGCCGGCTGCTCTGGCCGCAGCCCCTGCAGGGGGACTATTCCCCCCGCCCCGCGCGGTCCTGGCGCGAGCCGGGTCCCGTCCTGGCGGCCCTGGCTTGGCTGGCCCTGGCGGCCTTGGCCTGGTCCTTGCGGCGCCGCCTGCCCATGGCCGCCTTCGGCCTGCTCTGGATGCCGGTCACCCTCCTGCCGGTGAGCGGCCTCTGGCTCCTGCACAACCTGCAGGCCGACCGCTATCTCTACATCCCGTCGGCGGGCGCGGCCCTGGCCGCAGCCGCGGCCCTCTCCGGGCTGGCGCGCCGCGGAGCGCCCGGCTGGCGACTGGCCGCCTCCGGGCTGGCCGCGGCCCTCGCGGTCTCCTTCGCGCTCATGACCGCGGTCCGCAATCTGGACTACCGGGACG
>JAQUNT010000485.1 GCA_028717525.1 Elusimicrobiota bacterium | reverse complement strand
CCGGCGGCCGCTGCCCCGGCCTCGGACCGGGCCCGCGAGAAGGAGTTCCTCGCCAAGAACGGGGCGGCCTTGCGCGACTACGAGCAGCGCCTCGGCAAGATCAGCAAGCGCTACTACAAGAACCACCCCATCGCGCGGGAAGTCGACAGCGCTTTCGCGAACCTGCCCAGATACATGGCCGTGCTGCACCGGTACCAGAGGGACCGAGACCTCTACCAATGGGCCCGCGACACGGCCGCTCTGCCCGAGGTCCGCGCCACCATCAAGCAGTTCCTGTCCCGCCCGGAGGCCTGGGTGGCGGCCGCGCAGATGGCGACCGAGGTCCTCAAGCAGCAGCCGCCGCCGGCGCCGATCTACCAGGAGGTCACCCGGTTCCTGAACCACGACCCCGCGATGCTGGAGATGACCGCCAAGGTGATGTCCGACGCGCAGCCCAACCTGACCACCGGCGTCGCGGCCCTGGCGGGCCAGGACCTCGCCCCCCTGGAGGGCGTGATCAAGGACCTGTCTTTGGCAAAAGTCGGCGCGCGCTAGGCTCCGGTATGGAACGATGCAGATACTGCGGCAGCATGGGCCTGTTCTTCGGGCTCAACAAGGACGGCCTCTGCGCCACCTGCCAGCACATGATCTCTTTGGAGGTCGATCTGCGCCGCAAGGCCATAGCCGACGCGTCCCATCGGGTGGACAGCACCCTCAATCCCCAGTCCAAGATCGCGGGCCTGGACCTGCTGGTGGAGAACATCGAGGCTCTGCGCAAGTTCGAGGCGCGCGGCATCCCCAGCGTGGAAGGCTCGCCTTCGGCCCTGCTCGAGGAAGCCCGGAGCAAGCGGCAGGAGGTCGTGCTGGCCGCGGCGCACGCGGAGCTGCAGGACATGATGGCCAAGGTCGAGAAGGCCGCGGCCTGGGAGGCCAAGCGGCATCTGTATGCGACCTTTCTGCTGCGCATGGAGGACTACAAGCGGAAGCTCGATGACCCCTCGCGCTTGAGCGACGTCGAGCTGCATGTCCGGCGCGCGGATCATCAGGCCCAGCTCGACGCGATCATGGGCCGGGCCCTGGCCGCGGAGAAGGAGGGGAAGCGCCCGGAAGCGGTGCGGGCCTATCAGGAAGCCGCGGAGTTCCTCGGGAAGTCCTGCCTGGCGGAGCCGGCCCGGACCCGGCTCAGGGCCCGGCTCAACGCAAAGACCAAGCTATTGCGGTAGAATAGGGGCGCGATGCGTCTGCTGCTGCTGGAGTTCTTCCGGGGAGCCCTGCGCCCGAAGGAGAGGAGCCTGTTCTTCCCCTTCCTGCAGGGTTTGGCGCGGGAGCTCGGCTGCCCGACGCTCTGGCTCTGCTTCGGCGGCGACGTGGCGCACGAGCCAGGCGCCCCGGCGGGCGAGACCCTCTTCGCCAAGCTGCCGGCCGCGGACCTGCGCACCCTCGCCGTGCACCTGGCGGCCTTGCGCCCCACCCATGTGCTGTCCAACGACCGGCTCTCCCGCGCGGCGCTGAGCCTCCTCTCCGCGCGGACCCCCCCGCCGAAGCGCCTGGTGATGCCCCAGCTGGGGGTGCTCCCCGCCCCCGGGGCGGAGCGCGCCCCCTTCTCGGTCGGCGGCGGGACCGGGGACGGGTTCGCCCGCTGCGGCTGGTTCCTCGACTGGCTGGGGCTGCAGGAGCCCCGCCTGGCGGAGCGCTTCCTCATCGGCCGGGCGGTCCCCGACTACGCCGCGGTCATGGCCAACGCCTCCGCCCGGACGGCGCGGTGCCAGATCGCGATCGTCAGCGGGTCGCAGTGCGGCTATCGGCGCGCCTCGGCGCAGAGCCCCGGCTTCCGAGGCGTGGACCTCGGCGAGCTCAAGGCCCATCGCGGCTGCTCGTTCTGCTGCGCCGCGACTTTGCCCTCCCTCACGCCTCCCGGGGACGACCCGCTGGCCCTCATCGAGACGCAGCTGCGCAGGATCCTGGAGACGGCGGGCGCGACCGGCAGGGACAAGGGCGTCTATGGCTTCTACGACTGCCGCGCCTTCGCGAGGTTCGACGCGGTCTTCCGGCTCGTCCTGCGCCTGGGCCTGCCCCCCTCCGTCTTCTACTTCGCGCCCCGGATCGACGACGTCCTGCGGGCCCGCGCGCGCGTCGAGCGGACTCTGCCGGCCCTGGCGCGCGCGGGCCACGAGGTCCGCGTCCTGAGCATGGGCGTGGAGAACTTCTCGCGCCGCGAGAACGAGCGCTTCAACAAAGGGCTGTCCCTGTCCCAGGTGGACCGCTTCCTGGCCCTCATGCGGAGGTGGGACCGGTCCTGGCCCGGGACCTTCAAGCCCTTCAAGGCGGGCCAGGCCCAGGTCGAGCTCGGCCTCATCCTGTTCACGCCCTGGACGACGCTGGCCGACATCCGGACCAACCTGGACCGCGCGGCGGAGCGCGGCTTCCCGGACCGCGGCTACTGGCTGTATGCGACCCTGATCATCGAGCCCATGATGCCCCTCCATCGCCTGGCGCAGGCGCACGGAGGCATCCTCGCCGCGAGGTTCCCCGACCCGGGGCAGGTCTACGGCCTCTTCAAGAACGAGGGGGAGTTCCTGAAGGCCGTCCCCTGGCGATTCCGGGACCGGCGGGTGGCGGACTACTTCGCCCTGCTCGTGCGGGTCTGCGCGGCGGAGCGCGAGGGCGACGCCTGCCCCTTCTTCCGCGGCGACCCCCTCTTCGCCGCGGCCGCGGCCCTCTACCGCCGGACCAACCGGCGCGCGGCGACCTCGCCCCTGCAGTTCGCGCGCGCCCTGCTCGGGCTGATGGAGCAGAGGCGGGCCCCCAGGTCCCGGACCGGGCTGCTGCGGGAAGCGCTGGCGCGCGCGGCGTCCGCGGGGGACGGACGCCCGGCCGCCTCCCGGCTGGCCCGGGCC
>JAQUNT010000484.1 GCA_028717525.1 Elusimicrobiota bacterium | reverse complement strand
CCGAGGAGCCCCAGATAATACTCCAGGCCCGCGCGGTAGGCGTCCTTCACGCCCACCTCCTGGGTGAAGTCGCGCAAGCCGCGGCCGGCCAAGGTGCGGACGGCCGACGCGCGCAGGAACCGGTCGGCCTGGGCGGCTATCCCGTCGGGCCCCAGGGGCGGCCCGCCCACCCGGATCAGGAGCCCGCGGGGAGAGCAGAGCTTGGAGAAGGCCGGCAGATGCGGGCGATATCCCGGCTCGCAGTACAGAGCGCGGTCCGGGTTGAGCCTCAGCCAATCCGCCGGCCGCGGCGAGAGCCCGCCGCCCTCCAGCGGCAGGCGCAGGCCCGGGTGCCGCCTCTGGAGCGCGGCGATGTAGGGCCGGTGGGAGAAGAGCAGGGGCATCAGGAAGACCCGGTCCGCGACCCGGTTCTCGACGAGGTCCAGATAGAGCATCGCGAAGACGGTGTCGTCGCTGAACTGCAGGATCATGTCGCGGGGCCCGCTGGAATCCAGGATGTCCCGGGCGTAGCTCAGCAGAGGATCGCAGCCGCGCAGGTTCACCGGGCGCAAGAGCCCGGGTCCGAAGGCCACGACCGCGGCGAGGAGCCAGCCCAGCGCCGGCCGGACCCGCTCGAACAGGGCTTCGACGCCGAACCCCGCCAGCGCGAAGAGGGCGAGCGAGGGCAGGAGGTAGTAGCGCAGCCGCACCGCGCGTATGACGTCCCAGGAGCCGATGGCGGGCGGTTGCTGGCAGCTCAGGGCGACGCACAGGACCGCGGCGGCGGCGGCCCAGAGCAGACAGCACGCCAGCGCGCGGCGCTGCCGCCGCCAGAGTCGGAGGGCGCCCAGGCCGGCTAGAAAAAGCCCCAGGAGCGTCAGGTTCGCGGCCCAGGACCCGGCGAGCCAGCCCAGGTTGGTCCAGAAGAAAGACCAGGAGAACAGGCCCTGCCCCCCGGGCCCAGCGGCCGCGGAGGGGTCCAGGACCTGCAGGGCCATGCGCTGCGGCATCAGGGCGAGCCCGAGCAAGTCGCGCCAACCGAAGATGCCGCTCAGATTGTAGGCCGGCGCCGGGCCCCAGCTCAGCCTCAGGTACAGGACGAGATAGGGCAGGACGGCGGCGGCCGCCGCCGCGGCCAGCAGCGCCCAGCGCCGCGGGCCCGGCGGCGCCGCGGTCAGCGCGCACAGCACCGCGGGCAGGATGAGCGCATAGGTCGGATGGTGGCTCAGGCCCAGGCCGACGCAGACCGCCAGAGCGAGGAGAGCCCGGTCGGAGCGCTCCCGGCTCCAGACCGCCGCGGCATAGGCGGCCCCCAAGGCCAAAAGGTCGTTGAGGGCCCGGACTTCGGCGACCTCGGAATAGAACCAGAAGAGGGGCGAGAAAGCCATGAGCCCCGTCGCCGCCAGGGCGGCCGCGGCCCCGCAGCCCCAGCGCCTCAGAAGCAGGAAGAAGACGGCCGCCGCCAGGGCGTGCAGGAGCCCCGAGAAGCCGTTGACCGCGCCGGAGGCCGGGCCGAGGGGGAGCCGCGAGAAGAAGTGCGCGAGCATCGTGTAGAGCGGATAGCCCGGCGAAGACGGCACTCCCCAGGTCAGGGCGCTCAGGACGTGCTGGGGGCTGTCGCCGGGACCGAAGGTGAGGCTGCGGCAGGTCCAGTAGACCGCGGCCAGGCCCAGGAAGACGCCGGACGCCAAGGCGCCGTCGCCGATCCTGAAGGAAGGACGGGCCCGTGCGGGCATGTGGTATTATAACCTGTATGGGTCGCCGCGGTCCGCCGGAGCCCGAGGCCGGAGCCCAAGACATGTCCCGGGGGCAGAGAGCCCTCCTGGCTATCCTCACCTCGGCCGGTTCGGTCCTGGTCGGACTGTTCCTCTTCCACCTGGGCCGCGCTCTCGGCGCGGTCGCCGTCTTTCCCCTGGCCCACCTGCTCTGGGCTCTGGCCGCCGCGGTCCTCCTGGTGCAGACCTGCGGAGTGTGGTACCTCTATTGGAACTGGGCCGCCTCCCTCCCCGGACCGGCTCCCCGCGGCCTGTCCGTGGACGTCTACATCACCGTCTACAATGAAGACCTCCAGCTCGTGGAGAGGGCGCTGCGGGCGGCGCGGTCGCTGGAGTACCCGCACCGGACCTATCTCCTCGACGACGGCCGCGATGGGAGCCGCCGGGAGCTTGCCGAATCGTTGGGCGCCGCCTATCTGACCCGCCCGGACAACACGCATCATAAGGCGGGCAACATCAACGCCGCTCTCCAAAGGACCTCGGGGGACTTCATCGCGATCTTCGACGTGGACCACGCTCCCGTGCCGGCCTTCCTGGACCGGACCTTGGGCCCTTTCGCCGATGCGCGGATCGGCTTCGTCCAGAGCGCGCAGACCTTCTTCAATGCCGAGGAGAACCTCGTGGCCCGGGCGGCGGCCGAAGCCACCTATGAATACTTCAACATCGCCGCGGTCTGCAAGGACCGCTTGGGAGCGGCGTGCCTGCACGGCACCAATGCCGTGGTGCGGAGGAGGGCTCTGGAGAGCATCGGAGGCTACCTGCCGGGCCTGGCCGAGGACCTGGAGACCTCCATCGCGCTGCACGCCGAGGGCTGGGGTTCTCGGTACGTCCGCGAACCTCTGGGGCCGGGCATGGTGCCCCTGACCCTGCACGCCTACTGGATCCAGCAGCTGAAGTGGTCACGGGGGGTCTTCGAGGCGGCCTGCAACGCCCTGCGCACCGGCCGCTTCCTGCGGCTGAGCTGGGGACAGCGCCTGGCCTACCTGGTGCGCCTCTCCTACTACACCGTGGGCCTGACGGTCCCGCTGGCCGGATCGACGGTCGTCTGCGCCGCGCTCTCCGGGCCGCACCGGGAGTTGGAGCATCTGGTCGCGTGCATGCTGCTGCTCTCCGCGGTCATGGTGG
>JAQUNT010000483.1 GCA_028717525.1 Elusimicrobiota bacterium | reverse complement strand
CCGCGCCCTCCAGGGCCTGGGTCACGGCGTTCTTGGTCTCCAGGATGTTGACCACCACCCCGCCGTTGATGCCGCGGCAGGCCACGCTGGCGCCGCCCAGCACGCGCATGCGCGCCCCCTCGGCCTCCGGGACGCCGATGAGGCAGGTCACCCGCCCGCTGCCCATGTCCAGACCGGCGATCACGTCCGTTTTGGCCATGCCCATCACCTCGTCGCAGCCCCCATCCCCGTCGCGGGCCTGAGCAAGACCCGTCCGTCCTCGAAATATCTCAGATCGGCGAGCATCGGCGCGGCCGCCTGGCCCAGGGAATCGGCGAGCGCCTCATGCAGGCGCCCCAGCTTCTCCCGGGTCCATCTCAGGTCTCCCCAGAGGACCACGGTCCCGTCCTGCAGCCGCAGCTCCCAGCCCTCGTAGGCCGAACGGAAGGACAGCTGCCGCGCCGGGGCCGGCAGGTCCGCGCCGCGGAAGAGGAGCTCCAGGGTCGCGGGCAGATCCTTGAGCTGCGCCGCATCGGCCGCGCCGGCCTCGACGGTCGGCAAGGCTCCGGAGAAGAGCTCCGCCGGCGCCGAGAAGGCGGAGCCGTCCTCATCCAGGTACCCCGCCGGCCGGCCCGCGCGCTGCAGGCGCGCCACCGCGCGGCGCAGGGTCACCTCCACGCGCGCGCCGCGCCCCGACCAGCCGCGGTGCAGCCGCCAATTCTTGACGGCCTCGAACCGCCGGGGCAGGGCCGCCAGCCGCGCCCCGAAAGAGTCCGCGGGGTCGTTGAGATAGTCGGACAGGGGCCCGGCCAGCAAGTCCGGCGCCCCGGAGACGCTCACTCCGCCGGCGCGCAGGTCCAGACGAGCCAGCAGCGCCGGCAGCGCGGGCAGCCCGCGCCAGAGATGGCGCACGGTCAGGCCCGCGGCGCCGACCAGCAGGGCCAGCGCGGCGATGGCGGCGGCGAGCCTGAGCCGGCGGCGGCGCACCTTCGGCCGCAGCGCGACGCGATGGCGGCGGTGCGCCAGGACGTGCCTCACGGCTCACCAGCGGACGGCAGGATGGAAGCCAAGTTATAGGGTCCGACGCGGCTCGCGAAAGCGATTCTTTTCTCGACGGGACTGGCGAGGATTATAACAACTTTGACCGGGGGTTGCAATTTCCCGACGAGGGCCTTGCGGGACCGAAAAAATATAAGATGGAGTCATGTGGGAGAAACTCGAGCGCCGGCTCGAGCCCTACGCCTTCCGCGAGCTCACCCGCCTGCTGGTCGCGGGCCAGGTGCTCCTCTACATCGCCGGCTATCTGGGCCTGCCCGTCTTCGAGCGCGGGGCCTTCGTCCCGGAGCTGGCCCTGGCCGGGGAGTGGTGGCGCTTCCTGACCTTCGTGTTCATCCCGCCGCTGACCAACCCGCTCTTCGCCTTCTTCGGCTGGTACCTGTTCTACCTCATGGGCACCGCGCTGGAGGCCCGCTGGGGGGCGCTGCGCTACGACGCGTACCTGTGCATCGGCTACCTCCTCACCGTGGCCGCGGCCCTGCTGGCGCCGGAGCTCCCCGCCACCAACCTCTTCATCGGAGGCTCGGTCTTCCTCGCTTTCGCCCAGCTCTACCCGGATTTCGAGCTCCTCATCCTCTTCATCCTGCCGCTCAAGGTCAAGTGGCTGGCGCTGCTGACTTGGCTCGGCTACGGGCTCCAGCTGATGGCCGGGACCGGGCAGGCTCGGCTCCTGGTGCTGGCTTCGGTCGGGAACTTCCTCATCTTCTTCGGCCGGGACATCCTCTGGAGGATCCGCAGCGGACACCGCCGCATGTCCGCCCGGGCCCGGGAGGCGGTCCGCGGCCGGGAGGCCTTCCACCGCTGCTCCGTCTGCGGCATCACCGACCGGTCCCATCCGACGATGGATTTCCGCTACTGCCCCGAGTGCGGGGGCCGGGGCTACTGCCGGGACCACATCTGCGCGCACCAGCACGTGAAGAAAAAGGGCTAAATTTGCTAACTTCAATCCCGGTATGATCCTCTCTGCCTTGGGCGGATGCCTCCTGGCCGCGGCGCTCGCCGCGCCGGCGCGGCCGGCCGCCCCCGAGGTCGTCATCGAAAAGGTCCCCGAGACCTCCACCGGCACGGCCGCGGCGCGGCCCACCCCTTCCGCCGGTCGCCTGGGCGCACAGCGCCGGTCGCTCAAGCTCATCGTCCGCGACCCCTCCGGCAAGACCCTCAAGCTGGAAGAGTTCCTTTCCTTCATAGGCCGCGCCGACCGAGCCCCCGACTCCGACCAGAGGCTCTCCGGCATCTTCGTGGCGCCCCCCGACGACCCCGGCGCCGCGTCCCGGCCGCTGCTGGAGCAGAAGGGCGAACTCATCACCCTGTCCTGGGAGAAGCTCGCGCGCGTGAGCCTGAGCCTGCCCTGGCCCGTGGCCGAGGACGGGTTCTCCACGGTCTGGGCCGACAAGAACGGGCAAGGCTTCGCGGACGGGGACGCCGTATTCCTCAACGAGGAGATCGCCATCACGCAGCACCGCCGCTTCCGCGAGTCCCTGCGCAAGCGCATGACCGATTGGTCCCCCATCTACAAGCCCGGAGGCAAGGCGCGCGCGGCCACCGAGCAGGCCCAGAAGCTGATGGCCGAGGCGCTCGCGGCCAAGGACGGGGCGGCGCGGGCGCCGGCCTTCGACGCGGCCCTGACTGCGGTCTCCTCGGCCTGGCAGAAGCTCCTCTTCGAGCACGGCCTGCAGATCGCGCTGGGGTCCAAGGACAAGGGCTCCCTGCGCTTCGGCCTGGTCATCGACGAGAGCATGTTCAAGCGGCTCAGCCACTACGATAACATCATCTCGGCCATCGAGCGCACGGGCGCCAACTGGGTGAGGCTGGTGTTCCGCAGCAACCCGGAGGATTTCGTCTACGGCAGCC
>JAQUNT010000482.1 GCA_028717525.1 Elusimicrobiota bacterium | reverse complement strand
AGGATTTTGCCCACGAGGTGGCCGCGGTCTTCGCTCTTGACGGCATCAAGACCATCCTCTCCTCCTCCGACGTCCCCACGCCCGCGGTCGCCACCGCCGTCCTGGAGCGCAAGGCGGTCGGCGGCATCATGATCACGGCCTTACAGAGCCAGGCCCAGTTCAACGGCGTCAAGTGGATGCCCTTCTGGGGCGGGGCCGCGACGCCGGCCGTGACCGAGGACATCGAGCGCCGCATCGAGCTGCTCGGGGCGCACGCCGTCAAGACCATGTCCTTGGACCGGTCCCTGCGCGAGTCCTGGATCGAGACCGCGGACCTGCGCCCCGGCTACTTCAAGCGCCTGGCCTCCCTTCTTGACGTCAAGGCCATCCGCAAGGCCCGGCTCAAGGTCGCCATCGACGCCATGCACGGCTCCGCCCGCAACCACATGCGGCCCTTCCTGGAGGCTCTGGGCGTGGAGGTGGTCGGCCTCCACGAGCAGCGCGACGTGCTCTTCGGCGGCCGGGCGCCGGAGCCCGCTCCGGAATCCTTGCCCGAGTTGGCGCAGGTGGTGGCCAAGAAGAGGCTCAGCCTCGGCCTAGCCTGCGACGGGGACGGCGACCGCTTCGGCGTCATCGACGCCGGCGGGCGCTGGATCCCGGCCAACGAGGTCCTGGCCCTGGCGCTGGAGCACCTGGTGACCGACCGGGGCATGAAGGGCAAGGTGGCGCGCACCGTGATGACCTCCCACTTCGTCGACGCCGTGGCCAAGTCCCACGGCCTCGACGCCCGCGAGACCCCGGTGGGCTTCAAGTTCATCGGCGACCTGCTGCGCACCGGGCAGTTCGTCCTCGGGGGCGAGGAAGCCGGCGGGCTCACCATCCGCGGGCACGTGCCGGACAAGGACGGACTGCTGGCCTGCCTGCTCATGCTCGAGCTGGTCGCCTGCGAGCGCAAGCCCCTGGGCGCCGTGCGGGACCGGCTGTTCAAGCGCGTCGGCACTTTCTACAACACTCGCGAGGACTTCGCCATGGCCCGCCCGCGGGAGATCCAGGAACTCGAGGAGCGCCTGCGCGTGCGCCCCCCGCTGGACCTCGCGGGGGGGTCCGTGTGGCGCATCGACCAATCCGACGGCTTCAAGTTCATCCTGCGCGACGGCAGTTGGCTGGGCCTGCGTTCCTCCGGCACGGAGCCCGTGTTCCGCCTCTATGCCGAGGCCCATGAGCCCAAGAGGCTCGCCGCGCTCGTCGAGTCGGGCAAGAGACTTCTGCAAGGGAGATTCTGAAATGGCAAAAATCGAGTCCGTGCGCGCGCTGGAGATTCTGGATTCCCGGGGCTTCCCCACCATCGAGGCCGAGGTCCGGCTGGACGACGGCACCGTCGCCTCGGCGGCGGTCCCCAGCGGGGCCTCCACCGGCGAGCACGAGGCCGTGGAGCTGCGCGACGGGGACAAGTCCCGCTTCGGCGGCAAGGGCGTCCTGAAGGCGGTCTCCCACGTGGAGGGCCCGCTGGCCAAGCTGCTCAAGGGCCAGGACCCGCGTCGGCAGGCCGAGCTGGACCAGGCCATGATCGCGGCCGACGGCACCCCCAACAAGGGCAAGCTCGGCGCCAACGCCCTGCTCTCCCTCTCCATGGCGGTCTGCCGGGCCGCGGCGGCTTCGGCCAAGCTGCCCCTCTACGTGTACCTGCGCAAGGCCTACGGCCTGCCCGTAGATGAGTGGCTGCTGCCCACCCCCATGCTCAACGTCATCAACGGCGGCAAGCACGCCGACTCCGGCCTCGACGTGCAGGAGTTCATGCTGGTCCCCGTCGGGGTCCCCTCCTTCCACGACGGCCTGCGCGCCGGCGCGGAGATATACCAAGCCCTCAAAAAGGCCCTGGCCGCCATGAAGATGACCGTGTCCGTGGGCGACGAGGGGGGCTTCGCGCCCCAGCTCAAGGACCACGCCGGCGCCCTCGACGTGCTGATGGACGCCATCGCCAAGGCCGGCTACCAGGACCAGGTCAAGCTGGGCCTGGACTCCGCGGCCAGCGAGTTCTACAAGGACGGGGCCTATGTCTTCGAAGGCAAACCGCGCGGCGCCTCCGAGATGACGGACGTCTACGGGGCTTGGCAGAAGAAGTACGGGATCATCTCCTACGAGGACCCCCTGGCCGAGGACGACTGGGCCGGCTGGAAGGGCATGACCGACAGGCTGGGCGCGGGCGTGACCATCATCGGCGACGACCTCTTCGTCACCAACCCGGAGCGCCTCAGCCGCGGCATCCGGGAGAAGACCGCCAATTCCGTCCTCATCAAGCTCAACCAGATCGGCACGGTGACCGAGACCGTGGAGACCATCCGGACCGCGCACCAGGCCGGCTACTCCACCGTGATCTCGCACCGCTCCGGTGAGACCGAGGACGCCTTCATCGCGGACTTCGCCGTGGCCACCAACGCCGGCGCCCTCAAGACCGGGGCGCCCTGCCGCTCCGAGCGCCTCTGCAAGTACAACCAGCTGCTGCGCATCGAGCGCGAGCTGGGCGCCAAGGCCCGCTATGCGGGCATGACGTGCTTCAAGACGGCCGCTGCCGTCTAGAACTTCCGCGCCGAAGGCGCGGAAGCCCGGCCGGCCCCGCTGGGGCCGGCCGGCGCCGTTAAGGTAGAATATCCCTATGGCTCATCCCGGACCCCTGGCCTGGCTGCGCGAGCGCTGGGTCAAGGTCCTGCTCACCATCGGGCTGCTGGCGGTCTTCTTCGGCAACCAGGGCTTCCGCAGCCTGGTGCGCAACTGGCTGGAGCTGCGCAGCCTCTCGCGCGAGATCGCGGGCCTGGAGACTGAGAACGCGCGCACCGCGGCCAGGCTCAAGGAGCTGCGCGAGAGCGACTCCGCGCTGGAGCGCGAGGCCCGCAAGGTCGGGTTCACCAAGT
>JAQUNT010000481.1 GCA_028717525.1 Elusimicrobiota bacterium | reverse complement strand
CGCAGATCCCGCCCATGCAGCCGGGGCAGCAGCAGACCTCTTTGCAGGGGACCGAAGGCAGCGGCCTGGATGGCGGAGAGCTGCCGTCCGAGAACCTTCCCTCCGACGTCATCAGCGCCCCGCCGTCCGCGCCCGGCGTGCTGGAGCAGCCCTCGACCTACGACAAGCTCCTGGAGTCCCAGTCCCTGCTGTCCCAAGGCAAGCCCGCCGAGGCCGCGGCCGCGGCCCGGCGCGCCATCGAGCTGCAGCCCCGCAACCAGCGGGCCTTCGACGCCTGGGCCGAGGCCACCCGCGAACTGCGCAACTACGACCAGCTGCTCGTCATCTCCGATCGGGGCCTGCAGGCCTTTCCCAAGGACGTGGACCTGATCAAGAACAAGGTCTTCGCGCTCAACAAGAAGAAGGACTACGCGGCGGCCATCTCGGCCGCGGACCAGGGCCTGGGCCTCTACTCCACGGACGCCACGCTCCTGTCCCTGAAGGCCTACGCCCAGGAGCGCAACGGCGACCGCGAGGGCATGATCAAGACCCTGGAGACCGTCTTCGCCCTCGACCCGACCTTCGAGCCGCTCCTGCTGGACGCGCGCGCCTCCAAGGACGGCGAGCCCTTCCTCATGCCCGGAGACAGCAAGGAGGCGCCCCGCAAGGCCGTCCCGGCGCGGGGCGAGCGCCGCCCGGTCGCGGGCCTGCTCATCTTCGGCGGGCTGATCTTCCTGCTGGTCCTGCTCGGCGTCCTGGCCGTGCTGGGCGTGTTCAAGCACAGCGAGCCCGCGGCCGCGGCGGAGCCGGGACCGGAGCCTCCGGCCGAGCCCCCCGCCTCCCCGCCGGCCGCCGGATGAGCTATCTGCACGCCGCGGTCCTGGGCCTGGTCCAAGGCCTGGGCGAGTTCCTGCCCATCTCGAGCTCCGCGCACCTGGTCCTGGTGCCCTGGCTCTTCAAGTGGCAGTACCAGGGCCTGGACTACGACGTGGCCCTGCACTGGGGCACCATGGCCGCGGTCTGCGTCTATTTCTGGAAGGACTGGGTGGAGCTGCTCACAGCCGGGCTCTCCAAGGCCGAATCCGTCCAGAGGCGGCTCTTCTGGGCCATCGTCCTGGCCACGGTCCCGGGAGCGCTCGCCGGGCTGCTGCTCGAGAAGAAGATCGAGAGCGGCCTGCACTCCCCGCTCGTCATCGCCTCGACTTTGGCCGTCTTCGGGCTGCTGCTGGGCCTCTCCCAGCGCCTGGGCCGCCAGCAGCGGCGCGCCGAGGACCTCTCCTTGCGCGACATAGTGCTCATCGGCTGCGCCCAGGCCCTGGCCGTGGTGCCCGGGGTCTCGCGCTCCGGCGCCACCATCACGGCCGGGCTGCTGCTGGGCCTCAAGCGCGAGGAGGCCGCGCGCTTCTCCTTCCTGCTCATGGTTCCCATCGTCATCGGGGCCGGAGTCATGAAGCTGCGCCACATCGGGGCCGCGGCGGCCCACGGCTCGTTCTGGTTCGGGATACTGGTCACGACTTTGGTGGGCCTGGCCTGCATCAAGTTCCTGCTCGCCTACCTCAAGGACCGCGGCGTGGGCGTGTTCGTGGTCTACCGTGTCCTGTTGGCCGCCGTCTGCATCATAATTGGTGCCACGGGTTAACTTTCTTAACTTACTCTCCATGGAAAAGCTGCTGCGTGTGAAAGTCCACCCGGACTCGCGGGAGAACCGCATCGAGGAGAAGGGGCCGGCCGCCTACGAGGCCTGGGTCAAGGCCGAGGCCGAGCAGGGCAAGGCCAACGCGGCCGTGCTGGCCCTGCTGGCGGCCAGGCTCGGCATAGAAGCCAAGCGCTTGAGGATCATCAAGGGCGCCACCGCCCCGTCGAAGATCGTGCAGGTGCTGGGCTAAAGAGCCGCCGCGGCCCAGCGCGCCTGGGCTTGCTCCAGCTTCCGGGAAGCTTCGGCCGCCTGCTCCGTTCTTCCCGTCTCCCGGTAGAGCTCGGCGAGTTGGCGCCAGGGCTGGTCCCAGACCGGGTCCAGGGCGGCCTGGGCTTCGAAGCGGGCGATGGCCTCCTCCTTGCGGCCGAGCTTGCGCAGGACCTGGCCTTCCTGATAATGGACCTGGACATAATGGGGCGCCAGCTCGCGCACCCGGCGGTACTGCGCCAGGGCCAGCTCCAGGTCCCCGGGACCGTCGCGGTCCTTGAGAACGTTCCCAGTGAAATACTGCCCCATGACATAGGCGGGCGTCCAGGGGACCATGCGGCCGTATTCCTGAAGGGCCTTGTCCCACTCCCCGCCCTTGGAATAGTAGATGGCGTAGTTGAGGCGCGCGTCCGACGTGAAGCCGCGCACCACGGCCCGCCCCGCGGCCGCGGCCGCGGCCGCGACCAGGACCGCCAAGGCCGCGCGCCAAGCGCCGGGCAGCGGCAAAGGACAAGCCAGGACCGGGTCCCGCGGGTCGGCCTTCCGGAGGCACAAGACCCCCAGAAGGCCCGCGCTGAAGTACATGAGCCAGCCGGGCACGACATAGCGCGAAGAGCTGCTGAACAGCATGGCGAGCACGCCCGCCGCCACGGCGACGAACGCTCCCAGGAGCTGCGCTTCCTGCTCCGGACGGCGCAGCCGGGCCCAGCCATGGCGCAGCAAGGCTCCGAAGAGCCACAGCCACAACAGCAGGCCCACGATGCCGCCGTCCGTCCACTGCTCCAGGAGCTCGTTCTCGGGATGGTCGGTCTCGGTGTTGTGTTTGCGCTCCAGGAGGATCACCCCCGGCCTGCGGAAGGCCGGATACCTGACCCAGAAGGAGCCGGGGCCCGAGCCGAGCCACGGCTGCGTCAAGTTCAGCGCCCAGGTCCCCTTCCAGGTCTCAGGCAGGAACTTGGCCTGGGAGGAGAGGTCATACTCCCGATGCGCCGGGGTCCCCGTCACCGTCTCCCC
>JAQUNT010000480.1 GCA_028717525.1 Elusimicrobiota bacterium | reverse complement strand
CGGCCCTTGGCCGTGGACTCCTCGGCCGCCTGGATGACGGCGGGCGAGTCCTCGGTGAAGGCCAGAGCGTCGCAGCCCTCGGCGATAAGGGCCTCGGCCGCCTGCTTGGCCTTGCCCGGGTCGTACCAGGAGTAGAGCCACTTCACGTGGACCTTGGCCTGGGGGTCGGTCTCCGCCACGCCCAGGGCGAAGGCGTCGATGTGGCGCACCACCTCGGGGATGGGGTGGGCCGCCACGTAGCCGATCTTGTGGCTCTTGGTCAGGGCCCCGGCCATGAGGCCGTTGAGGTAGTACATCTGGTAGAGCTCCGCGAAATAGGTGCCTACGTTGGGCCCGCGCTTGAACCCGGCGCAGTGCATGAACTTGGTCTGCGGGTGCTTGGCGCCCGCGGCCGCGGTCGCGTCCATGTAGCCGAAGCTGGTGGTGAAGACCACGTCGCACTTCTCCTCGTCGACCAGGCGGTCGATGATGCGCGGCGCGTCCGCCTCGGAGACGGACTCCACGAACACGCTCTGCAGCCAGGGGAACTTCTTCATGACGGCCTGCCGCGCGGCCTCGTGCGCGTTGGACCAGCCGTAGTCCCCCACCGGCCCCACGTAGATGAAGCCGGCCTTGACCTTGGCCGCCGCGTCCGCGGCGGGGGCCGCGGGCTCGGAGCCGGGCCTGCCGCAGGCCGCCAGGAGCAAGGCCGCGGCGGCGGAGCACGAGAGCTTGCGCAGGATGTTCATCGTCCAGTCACCTCCCCGGAGACGTCATTTCGCCTTGAAGACCATGCCGTGGTACTGGTTGTACTCGTCCCGGCGCACGACCTGGACCTCGCCGACCACGGCCATGCCCAGCTTGGGCTTGGGGATGTCGAGCTGGCCGGTGATGCGCACCCCGCCGCTGAGCTCCACGATGCCCAAGGCCAGTTCGGGGACCTCGAAATCCCCGGGCAGGGCCGAGAGGTGCGTGAAGGTCAGCAGCCTGCCGGTCTTGGGCAGGGCCGTCGGCTCGAACTGGTCGTGGCGGCACTTGTGGCACAGGGTGCGGTTGGGGTAGTGGATGTGCCCGCACTTCTTGCAGCGATAGCCGAAGATGTCCATGCTAGACATAGCTGTTCTCCTTTTGTCTGGTCCCGACGAGCATAGGCGAGTCGGGACTAGCCCTCCCTCTGGAAGACCAGACAGACGACGTTGTTGCCGAAGCCGCCGAAGTTGCAGGTGAAGCCCGTCTTGGCGGCCTTGACCTGCCGCGGGCCGGCCTCTCCCCGCAGCTGCAGGACGATCTCATGGGCCTGGCCCACGCCCGTGGCGCCGACCGGATGGCCCTTGGCTTTGAGGCCGCCGGAGGTGTTGATGGGCAGCTGGCCGCCGATCCTGGTCAGACCCTTCTCCAGGGCCTTATGCCCCTCGCCCTTCTTGAAGAAGCCGGCCTCCTCGCTCTCCACGATCTCCAGGATGGTGAAGGCGTCGTGGAGCTCGGCGACGTCCACGTCGCCGGCCCGGATGCCCGCCATCTTCATGGCCTGCGCCGCGGCCAGCCGGACGGCGGCGACCTCGGTGGGGTCCTTGCGCTCGTGCACCGCGTGGGTGTCGGTGGCCTGTCCCACCCCGGAAAGACGGATGCGGGGCCGGCCCAGCTTTTTGGCCGCGTCGGCCGTGCCCAGGATGAGGCAGGCCCCGCCGTCCGACACCGGGCAGCAGTCGTAGAAGCGCAGGGGGTCGGCGACCATCGGGTTGTTGGTCTGGGCGTCCGGGCCGTCCTCGATGCCGTCCATGGTGATGGGCTCGTGGAGGTGCGCGAAGTCATTGAGCATGGCGTTGGCATGCGCCTTGACCGCCACCATGGACAGGTGCCGGGTGGTGACGCCGTACTTGTCCATGTAGAGGCGCGTGAACATCCCGGCCAGAGACGGCAGGGTCACGCCGTAAATGTACTCGGCCAAAGGATGGGTCAAGGTGGCCACGAAGTCCGTGGTCTCCAAGCTGTTGGCCGCGCGCATGCGTTCGGCGCCGGTGACGAGCACCGTGTCGTGCAGGCCCGAGGCCACGGCCATGAAGCCTTCCTTCAGCGCGGATGCCCCGGAGGCGGGCCCGTTCTCTATGGTCTCGGCGCCGGCCGGGGTCAATCCCAGATGGTCTACGACCGCGCTGGCCAGGCCGGTCTGCTTGTTGAGGCGGCCGGCGCCCATGTTGGCCACGTAGATGTGATCGACCGCGGAGAGGCCGCTCTCCTTCAAGGCCATCATGGCCGGGTAGCCCGCGATCTCGACGAGCGGGTACTCCAGCCGCGTGAAGGTGGTGATGCCGACGCCGAGGACGTAGACCTCTCTCATGACTTCCTCCTGCCCTTGCCCTGCGGTACCGGAAGTTCCGCAGGGCCCGGCCGGACGGATTTCCTTACGGCCGGGCCGGGCGCGGTCAGGACCTGCTCCTGGTGAGTGTAGGTCTTGGCCGGCCGCGGCTCTCCCGGTTTGAAGCCCGCCATGAGCTGCCGCTGCAGGAGCAGGGCCGTGCCCGTGTTGTCGCCGAGCGACCGGGTCGCGGCCATGAGGTCCTGGGGCGGGGTGGGCGGGTCCGAGGGCGGCAGGATCCTCTCTTTGGCCTTGGCCAAGAGCGTCGCGGGCACGGGCCGGTGCCCGGTGATGAGGGTGCCGCGCGCCTTCTCGAAGAGGGGCCGGGTCAGGGACCAGGAGGGCGGGCCGCCCAGTTCGTGGGGGACTTGGAAGCGCTTCTCGAGGTTGTACTCGATCATCCAGCGCCGGAAGCCGATGGGCGACTCGGCCACGATGAGGACCTCCTTCTGCTGGAGATAGTCGAAATGGTACTCCATCTTGGCCGAGAAGGCGTGCGCGCCGACGCGCAGGCCGCGGCGCAAGGACAAGGTGTGCAGGGACATCCCGGTCTCCGCGTTGAAGCGCCGGCCGTTGACC
>JAQUNT010000479.1 GCA_028717525.1 Elusimicrobiota bacterium | reverse complement strand
CCCCGGCCACCCGGGCCTCGTAGGTCAAGGAGTCGAGCAGGGGCACGATGGCCGTCTTGTGGGGCACGGTGACGTTGGCGCCCAGCATGCCGGACCAGCGCAGCAGCTCCACGGCGCAGGCCAGCCTTTCCGGCGGGACGTCGCAGGCGCGGTAGAGCACCTTGCGCCGGGTCAGGCGGCCGAGGCCGGCCATGAGCTTCGGAGAAAGGGAGTGCGCCACGGGGCGCCCCAAGAGGCAGAGCTTCACGGGTTCTCTTGACATGGACCAGAGCCTGCCGAGTCTCGACATTCTACAATAACGAAGGGCGCCGAAAGGGCCGAGCCGGAGACGGCATAGGACTTTTGCCGCCGCGCCCTGGGACTTCCGATCCTCGATAAATGACGCTCCCGGCCTCATAATCTAAGCATGAAGGGGAGTCTCGCAGGACTTCTGCTCGGGGTCGGTTTGTGCGGCCAGCTCCAGGCTGCGGCGTTGCGCATCACGCCTGTCTCCGGCGCGGCCGCGCCCGTGGTCCGGCTCCCTTTGAGTTCGTCCTTGCTCTCCCCCGGCCGTCTCGGCGCCCTCTCCTTGTCGCCGCAGGCTCTCGTCCCGGGGCTCCTGGCCCCGGCCGTAAGGATGTCCGTCCGGCCGGGACCGGCGGAACTTCCGATGCCGCCGGCCCCGGCTCTGCCTCTACCGTCGGCGCCGAAAGCGGCCCCGGCGCCGGCCGCGGGACCCACCTTCACTCAGCGCCTCGACGCCGTGGGCTCCCAGCTGGCCGAGCCTCTGGCCGCCGCGGCCGACGGCCAAGCCGGAGCGGACTCCGCGCATGCGGCCGGCCGGAACATCGAGGAGACTCTCACCGGCCAGGTCTCCGCTCAAGCCGCGGAGGACCTGCCTCCGGCCGGGCCTGCGACTGAGCTCAGCGAGACCCAGAAGGCCTGGCTGCACGGCAGCCTCGTGCAGGGGCCGGCCCCCATACTGACCGAGCCCGGCTTCCAGGCCCTGGTGGCGGACGACGCGGGGGCCTGGGGCCAGATCCTGCCCTGGCTGAGCCAGACCCCGGGCGCCGTGCCCATCCTGCTCCATTCCATCTACCAATGCTTGGGCCGCGTGGTCTCGGAGGAGTCCCTGAGCGGCTCCGAGCGCGCGGTACTGGCCCAGGCCCTCAACGACCGTTTCGCAGCCGCCTTGGCGGCGATGAGCCGCAGCGAGGCCCTGAGCAACAACCAGCGCGAGGTCCTGGCCGAGGTGCGCGGCCGCTTCGTGGCCAGCTACTCCGCTCTGAACGAGCTCGCCCACCACCGCCAGGCCGCCCGGGGCTTTGACGCCCTGCAGAAGAACGCGCTGGCTTTGGTGGCTCCGGCCCAGCAGCAGGCCTTCGCGGAAGACCGCTGGATGCTCCCGCCTCCCATCCCGGCCGCGCAGAGAGGGCTCGGCGCGGACCGCGAGGAGCGCATCATCCAGGATATGAGCCGGACGGAGCGCGACATCAAGGACTGGCAGTTCTATTTGGACAAATACCTCTCCCGCTACCGCATCGCCATGCGCGAGCCGCGCTTTTCTCAGGGTTTGCGCGACCGGACGACCCAGATCCTGAGCAACTTCCTGGGCCGCTTCTTCGGGATCCAGGGGGCCCTGCACTCCAATCTGGAGCGCATCCCGAACTACTCTCTGCATGCCAGCTTCGTCAACCCATGGACCATCACGGCCAAGCCCCGGCGCGTGGCCTGGATCCCGGACAACGCCAACCTGAAGCTCGTCCCGGAGCCGGGGGGATACCGGGTCGAGGCAGCCTTCGAGACCGACATCCAGGACGACGCGCCGCTCCAGGCCGTGAAGGCCTCCATCGAGGAGTATTGGCAGGGCCGCTTCAGCTTCGGCGGCCGCGAGTCGAGCTTCCGCGCCGTGGTCAGCATCAAGAAGCTGGCCCCCGGCCAGGAGTTCTCAGCCGGCAGCCTGCGCATCTTCGACAGCCGCAGAGGGGTCAGCCTGGCCAGCCGCGACGCCATCGTGCTCGACCGCAACCTGCGCTACGACGTCCCGGCCCACGAGTTCGGGCACATCCTGGGGCTTTCCGACGAGTACCGGGAAGGCTACGACCCGGACCTGGCCGCCGCGGTCATGCTGCAGAACCACGCCAGCATCATGGGCTCGCCCAACGGCAAGGTCCTGCCCCGCCACCTCAAGACCGCTTACCAGCTCCTGCGGCGCCGCAGCCAGCGGACGCGGTCAGGCGCCTGAGCTCCGCCGCGAAGCCGGGGTAGGACACCGCGATGCACTCGGCGCTTTCCACCGTGGTATCGCCCTGGGCGATGAGTCCGGCGACGGCGGCGGCCATGGCCAGCCGGTGGTCTCCTCGCGGGTCGAACCGGGCGCCGCGCAGGCGCGCCGGTCCGCGCACGACCAAGGCGTCGCCCTCGACGCGGGCCCGGGCTCCGAAGCTGTGCAGCAGACGGACCGTACCGGCCAGCCGGTCGCTCTCTTTGTGGCGCAGTTCGGCCAGGCCCTGGAATCGGCTGGTGCCCCGGGCTTGGCTGGCGGCCAGGGCTAGGAGGGGGACCTCGTCGATCAATGACGGCAGCTCGCGCGCCCCGACTCGGGCGGCCTTGAGGCTGGAGGCCGCGATCGAGAGGTCGCAGACGGGTTCGCAGCCACCTGCGGGCTTGAGCTCCGCGATGCGGGCTCCCATGCGGCGCAGGACTCTCAGATAGCCCGTGCGCGCGCGGTTGGCGCCTACGCGCGGCAGGCGCAGCCGGCTGCCCGGCACCAAGACGGCGGCCGCGACCCAGAAGGCGGCGGAGGACGCGTCGCCGGGCAGGCGCCAGCGGACCCCGCGCAGGCGGGCCGGGCCGGCGACCGCGGCGCTGAGGCCCCGGCGGAGCACCGGGACGCCGAAGAGGGGCAGGAGCCTCTCCGTGTGGTCGCGGCTGGGCAG
>JAQUNT010000478.1 GCA_028717525.1 Elusimicrobiota bacterium | reverse complement strand
CCGGCACCAAGACGGCCGGCTCACGGACGTCCTCTACAACGCCTCGGTCTACCGCGACGCGCGGGGCGAGATCCTCGGCGTGTTCGCCGCGGCCCGCGACGTCACCGCCCAGAGGCAGGCCTCCCAGTACGCCCGGAGCCTCATTGAAGCGTCCCTCGACCCCCTCGTCACCATCAGCCCCGAGGGCCGGATCACGGACGTGAACGAGGCGACCATCGAGGTCACCGGACTGGCCCGCGAGAAGCTCATCGGCACGGAGTTCTCGGACTACTTCACTGAGCCGGAGAAGGCGCGGGCCGGCTATCAGCAGGTCTTCGCGCGAGGCTCCGTGACCGACTATCCCCTGACCATCCGGCACCAGGACGGCCGGCTCACGGACGTCCTCTACAACGCCTCGGTCTACCGCGACGCGCGGGGCAAGATCCTCGGCGTGTTCGCCGCGGCCCGCGACGTCACCGAGTCCAAGCGCGTCATACGGGAGCTGGCCGAGACCAAGAACTTCCTCGACAACATCCTGCATAGTTCCACCAAATACTCCATCATCGGCCAGGACCTCGGCCACCGGATCCTCTCGTGGAACGAAGGCGCCCGGCGCAACTATGGGTATGCGGCGGACGAGATCATCGGCCGGGATTCGGCCATGCTCCATGCCCCCGAGGACATCGAGTCCGGGGCGGTGGCCGACTTGTTCAAGACCGCCTACGAGAAGGGGATGTCCGAAGGGGAGTTCATGCGCGTCAGGAAGGAGGGTTCCCGCTTCATCGCCAATGTCGTCATCACTCGCCGCGACGATGCCTCAGGCCGCCCCATCGGTTTCCTGCTCATCAGCAGCGACATCTCGGAGAAGAAGCAGGCCGAGGCCGCGCTGGCCAAGAAGACCCAGGAATTGATCCGCTCCAACAAGGAACTGGAGGATTTCGCCTTCGTCGCCTCCCATGACCTGCAGGAGCCCCTGCGCAAGATCACGAGTTTCACGCAGCTGCTGCTGGCCGCAGCCCAGGGGCGCCTCGATGCCGAGCAGGAACAGATCGCTGCCCGCATCGTCGCCAGCGCGTCCAGACTGCAGACCATGATTGGTAACCTGCTGGCCTACTCCCGCGTGGGGAGAGGCGATGCCGCCCGGGAACCGGTCGCGCTCGGGCAGGTGCTGCAAAGAGTGCTCGATGCCCTGGCCGTCTCGATCCGCGAGAGCGGCGCCCTGGTCAGCTCCGACGCGCTGCCGACCGTGTCCGGAGACGCCGGCCTCATGGAAAGGCTCTTGCAGAACCTGGTCTCCAACGCCATCAAATTCCGCGGGCAGTCCCCGCCGCGCGTCCACGTCTCCGCGCAGGCGCGCGAGAACCAATGGCTCGTCTCGGTGCGCGACAACGGCATCGGCATCGAACCCCAGTACGCCCAGAAGATCTTCACGCTCTTCCAACGCCTACATCGCCGTTCCGAGTACCCCGGCACGGGGATCGGCCTGGCCATCTGCAAGAAGATCGTCGAGCGCCACGGCGGACGCATCTGGGTGGAATCGCGGTTGGGCGAAGGGGCCACATTCCATTTCATTCTCCCCCGATAAGAGGTACTATGCCTTGGGCCGCCGCTTTAGGAGAGGAGAACATGAGCAATCGGGATTTCGCCGTGCTCCTGGTGGAAGACGACGAGGACGATGTGGAGCTGATCCGGAGGGGCTTGAAGGCCGGCAAGCTCGCCGTGCACCTCGATGTGGTCTACGACGGCAACGAGGCGCTGGCCTTCCTGCGCAGGATGGGCCGTTACGCCCATGCGGGCATCCCGGACCTGGTCCTGCTGGATCTGAACCTCCCCAAGAAGGATGGGCGGGAGGTCCTCAAGGAGGTCAAGGGCGACGAGACCCTCAAGGCCATCCCCGTGGTGGTCCTGACCACATCGCAGGACCAGATCGAGATACTCAAGAGTTATCGCTTGGGCGCCAACTGCTTCGTCACCAAGCCGATGGACTTCAACCAGTTCGTGCATGTCGTGCAGTCCATCGAGACCTTCTGGTTCACCGTGGTGAAGCTGCCTGGCTGCCGGCGATGAGGCGCGGGCTGCCGGCCCTCCCGGCGCCGGCCTGCTCTTGAGCAGGGCCTATCCCTTCCGGCACGCGGCCCAGAAGTCGCGCATATCCTTACGGCCTGGCTCCCGCTTCGCTCAGGACCCGCGCGATGGATTCCGGGCTGCCCCCTCCGGTGGTCTTGCAGATGTCGCCGATGTCCGAGACCGCGCTGGCCAGGGGCGTCTTGCCGGAGGCCATGCTGGCGTTGACGTCGGCTGACGCGTCCACCAAAGCCTCCACCAGAGCCTCATTGCAGGACCACACGGCGGACATGAGCGGGGTCACGCCCCTGCCGTTGTCGATGTTGGGGTCGGCCTTGGCCCGCAGGAGCGCCAGCCCGATCCGGGTGAGGACCGGCAGGGGACGCGTCGAGGTGGGCGGGGAGCAGGCCAGCAGGAGCGCGGTATGGCCGTAGCCGTTGCGCACGTTCAGGTCCGCGCCCCCCGCGATCAAGGCCTCGACCGCGTCCGGCCGCAGGAGGGCGGCCGCGGCGGTCAGCGCGGTATCCCCGGCCTCGGTTCGGGCATTGCTGTCGGCTCCCGCCGCCAGCAGGACTCCGATGGCCTCGGCTCGTCCCGCCAACGCCGCGTGGACCAAGGCGGTCGCGCCCCGCGCGCACTTCTCATCGACCGGCTCCCCCTTCTCGAGCCGGCCGCGGATGGTCTGGAGATCGCCTTGCTCAGCCGCCACATGCAGAGGCGGCTCGCGGACCTGGGGCGGCGCTCCGGCGCAGCCCCCTCCAGCGGCCAAGACGGCTGCCGCGCTCACGCAGCCCAGGATGCGCAGAGGGATCATAGCCTACCCCTTCCGGCACGCGGCCCAGAAGTCTCGCATATCCTTGGGGAGCCTGGATAAAAA
>JAQUNT010000477.1 GCA_028717525.1 Elusimicrobiota bacterium | reverse complement strand
CATGGGCCTGCCGGCTCGGCGCGCCGCGCCGCGCACGGCATACCCATGCGTTCTCGCGCCCCATGACGAAGGCCCTCATCTTCGACCTCGACAATTGCCTGGCCGCCGCCGACGAGGTGGGAGAAGAGCTCTACGAGCCGGCCTTCCACGCCATCCGGCAGGCGAACCAAGGCCGGGTGTCAGATGAGGCTTTGAAGCAGGCCTTCGCGGATACCTGGCGACACCCATTGGACTGGGTAGCGGCGAGATACGGATTCTCCGACGCGATGCTGGCGGCGGGCTGGCGCGTCTTCGCCGGCATGGAGGTCTCCCAGCCCCTGCATGGCTACGGCGACCTGGCGATCCTGGCTGAGCTGCCCGCGCAACGCTTCCTCGTGACCTCGGGCTTTCGCCGCCTGCAGCAGAGCAAGATCCAGGCGCTGGGCCTCGCTCCGCACTTCACCGCCCTCTACGTGGACGCCATCGACGAGCCCAACCGGCTCGGCAAGCGCAGGCTCTTCGCGCAGATCCTGAAGGAACACCGGCTCACCCCAGCGGAGGCGCTCATCGTCGGAGACAACGCGGACTCCGAGCTCGACGCGGGGAACCGCCTCGGCATCCGGACCGTCCAGACGCTCCGGCCCGGCGTCAAGCGCGCGGCCAACGCCACCTTCCACGTCCGATCTTTGGCCGGGCTCAAGAAGCTCCTGGACGACCCGCTTCGCTTACAGTGAGGACATCCGCCGCGCGCGGATGAAGGCCCAGAACGCCTCGTTGCTCATGGGCGTGATGGCCTTGCCGGCCGGCGCGGCCACGCGCTTGGCGATGGCCGCGGCCACGGCCGCGAACTGCGCCGCGGCCCGGGAGCGCGGCGCGTAGGAGATGACCGTCTGGCCCTTCTCCTCGGCCTCCGTGATGACCTTGTCCCGCGCGATGACCCCCGCGATCGGGATGTGCAGGCGCGCCGCGAACTCCGCCAAGGCCCGCCGCGGCGCGGAGTTGTCGCGCAGGTTCAGGATCAGGCCGCCGGCCGAGATGGGCGGGCCGAAGGGCCGCGCCGCCATGCGCGCGATGTTGTTGGCCGCGAAGAGCGAGGCCGCCTCCTCCGAGGACACGATGAACAGGCAGTTGCCCGAGCCGAAGCGCAGGGGCGCCACGAAGCCGCCGCAGACCAGGTCGCCCAGCACGTCGAAGATGGTCACGTCGTAGCCGCTCAGCTCCAGGCCGTGCCCCTCCAGGAACTGGCACAGCGTCGCCACCCCCCGGCCCCCGCAGCCCACTCCCGGCTCCGGCCCCCCGGTCTCCATCACGTCCACCCCCGCCTCGGTGCGCGTGAGCAGGTCCTCGAACTTCTTCTCGACCCGCCCTCCCACCATGTCGATGATGGTGGGCGGCCGCCGGCCGGAGAGGAAGCGCGTGGAGGTGTCCGCCTTGGGGTCGCAGCCCAGCAGCAGCACCCTCTTGCCGCTGCGCGCGAAATGCGCGGCCAGGTGCGAGGAGACCGTGGTCTTGCCTATGCCGCCTTTCCCATAGAGGATGATCGTCATCCCCTTCTTGGGACGGCGCGCGGCCTTCATGCCGCCTCCTTCCCGGCCCCGTCGGACCCGCCGGCCGGATGGTCCGCCTCGAACTGCATCACCGCGGCGGAGAGGCGGTCCACCCATTGGCGGAAGCCGGAGAAGCCCATAAAAGGCTTCTCCAGCACCGGGTGGTCCACGAAGTTCGGGTAGCCGAAATGGATGGGGATGAAGGCCACGCCCGGCTGATCGCCCATCAGCGAGCCGATGAGCAGCGAGACCTCGCCCGCGGCCGGCGCATCGACCAGACGCAGACCCAGGTCGGCGCAGAGCCCGGCCAAAGCGCCGCGCAGGTGCGGGTCCGGCAGAGGCTGCAGGCAGGCCGCGCGGCCGCGCAGCAGGCGCCAGACATGGGCCTCGGTGTCCCGCATGGCGGAGCGCGCCTCGCGCGCCGCGCAGCGGCGGGCCGGCTCCGCGCGCTTCAAAGCGTCTCCCACCACGGTCAGGAACCGCTCCGTGCCGGCCAGGCCCACGGGCAGCGGGGCCTCCACGACCCGCGCGCGCAGGCGCGCGGCCAAGGTGCGGGCGGCTTGCCGTGCGTACGGGAAGGAGAGGATGACCGAGGCGCGCTCCACGGCCTGGAGCTGGGGCAGGCCCTGGCCGGAGAGCCAGACCGAGGCCAGGTCCAGGCCCAGGGCTCCCAGCAGCCGCCGCAGTTCCTTCAGGTTGCCGACATGGTCAGGCTCCTGCCGGTCGCAGAGATAGCCCACGATGGCCACCGCGTCCTTGCGCGCCCGGCCGCGGTGCAAGGGGATCTTCTCCGCGAGAGCCGCGCAGGCGCGGCCGTAGCCCTCCAGCCAGTCGCCGCCCAAGGAGGCGGAGGGGATGTGGCAGACCAGCTTGCCGGAGCCGGCCGCGGCCTCGGCCGCGATGTCCGCCAGAGGGAAGTTCAGGAGCTGGTGGAAGTCGAAGGAGGTCGTGAGCACCGCCTTGGCCTCGGCGAAGCCGCAGACCTCCGTGAAGAGCTTGGCTACGCTGGCGCGGCGGTCCAAGGACAGGCTGGTCACCTCCTCCATGCCGGTCTTCATGGCGGTGTGCACCACGCGCGGCCGGCCCAGCGGCGGCAGCAGCCGGCAGCGCAGGTTATGGCCGTACTGCATCTCGGCCTTGGTGAACACGCAGTAGGGCCCGTCCACGATGAGGAAGGCTCCGTCCACCGCGTCGACGGCGATGTAGACCCCGTTGAGGAAGGGCAGCCGGGACGCGGTGCTCATAGGGTCCGGCCCGCGAACGGCCGCGTGCGGCAGAGGCGCAGCAGGCGCTCGCCGCTCTGCTGAAACCCCGAGACGCCGATCTCGAACGCGGTCTCGCAGAAGCCGCCGATGCCGAGCCTGGCCAGCCGGGGGGCGTGGTCGAAGTGCGTGAAGGC
>JAQUNT010000476.1 GCA_028717525.1 Elusimicrobiota bacterium | reverse complement strand
ACCCCAGACTCTCCTCGCTGCAGGACCAGGTCCGGGCGCTGCATTGCCACCTCCTCTTGGTGCCGGACGAACTCCTCGCCCAGGTGGCCCGCCTCGTCGCCCTAAGCCATACCGCGAACCCCGCCCGCTGAGTCCGCTCCGCCCGGGAACCTTTCCGCGACCCCGGTGTCCCATCCCCATGCCGCACATGGAGGACGCCATGAAGACCCTCGCCGCCGCCCTCGGACTCATCCTCGCCGGCCTCGGAAACGCCTCGGCCCAGCAGCTCCTGGCCTGGCCCATCTCCAACCCCGGCCTGCGCATCTTCCTGCCCGGCATGCCCGTGCGGCCCCTGCCGCCCATGCTTAGGCCCATCCCCCGGCCTCCGGTCATCAGCCCCAGCCCCCGGCCCCAGCCCATGCCGCAGCCCGAAGGCACGGTCATGGCCTTCTCCGGCTACCGCGTGGACGGCGCCATCAGCGACCAGACCGCCGACCTCACATTCGACATCACCTTCCACAACCCCGGCAGCCAGCGCCTCGAAGGCGTGCTCCTCGTCCCCATCCCGGCCGACACCGTGCTCTCGGGCTTCACCATGACCGTCAACGGCAAGAAGATGAACGGCGAGCTGCTCGAGTCCGACAAGGCCTCCACCATCTATCAAGGCATCGTCAACCGCATGCGCGACCCCGCCCTCCTGGAGCTGGTGGGCGAGCGCCTCTTCCGCGCCCGGGTCTTCCCGATCGAGCCTCATGGCGACGTCAGCGTCCGCCTCAAGCTCACCCAGCTGCTGCGCAAGAGCGGCGAGCTCGTCTCCTTAAGCATCCCCGTCCGCTCCGCCCGCATGGTCCAAGGCACCCCCGGCCGCGCCGTGGTCAACCTCAAGCTCGACGCCTCCTCGCCCCTGCGCACCGTCTACTCCCCCCTGTCCGGCGTCCAGATCAAGCGCATCGGCGACCGGCAGGCCCAGGTCTCCTACGAGGAGAGTTCCGGCCGGCCCGCCTCGGACCTCGACCTCTTCTTCTCCATGCGCTCCGACCCCCTGGCCGCCGGCATCCTCGCGCACAAGGACGACGGCGAGGACGGCTTCTTCATGCTCAATCTCTCCCCGCGCTTGACCGCGGCCGGCGGCGCCACGCCCAAGGACATCGTCTTCGTGCTCGACCGCTCCGGCAGCATGGAAGACGACGGCAAGATGGATCAGGCCCGCAAGGCCCTCTCCTACTGCATCGGACGGCTCTCCGCCGAGGACCGCTTCGCGGTGGTGGACTTCGCCACGGACGCCAACACCTTCGAGACCAACCTGGTCGCGGCCACGCAGGCCAACAAGATGCGCGCCCGCCGCTATGTGGACGGCATCTCGGCCGCCGGCAGCACCAACATCGACGGCGCCCTGGATGAGACCTTCAAGTTCCTGCGCCGCAGCGAAGGCCGCGTGCCCATGGTCTTCTTCATCACGGACGGACTGCCCACCGTGGGCATGACCGACGTCAGCGAGCTGCTGCGCCGCGCGCGCGAGCGCAACGCCTCGCTCAACGCCCGCCTCTTCGCCTTCGGCGTGGGCTCCGACGTCAACACCTTGCTCTTGGACAAGCTCGCCGCGGACAACCGGGGCAGCCGCGACTACGTCTCTCCCGGCGAGAACATCGAAGGCAAGGTCTCCGGACTCTATCAGAAAGTCGCCAAGCCGGCCTTGACCGACGTGCGCATCGACTGGCAGGGCCTCGAGGTCAAGGAAGTCTTCCCGCGGCCGGTCACGGACCTCTTCTACGGCTCCGAGCTCGTTCTCATGGGCCGCTACGGCGGACATGGCAAGGGGTCGCTGGTCGTGACCGGCCGCATGGCCGGCAAGGCCGCGCGCTTCGTCTTCCCCGTGGACCTGCCCGGGGAAGCCGACCGCGCCTTCCTGCCCAAGCTCTGGGCCGGCATGAAGGTCGCCCATGAGCTCGACGCGGTGCGCCTCTCCGGCCGCGCCGACCCCGAGGCCGTCGCCTCCATCGTCAAGCTCGCCAAGAAGTACGGCATCGTCACGCCCTACACCTCCTACCTCATCACCGAGGAAGGCGCCACCATGCCCATGATCCAGACCGCGGCCGTCTCGGCCGTGCGCGGCATGGCCATGGACGCGGCCAGCAGCGGCTTCTCCGGGGGCGCCGGGCTGTCCGCCCGGGCGCAGAAAGCCTCGAACTTCCTCGGCAGGCTGGCCGGGCCGGCCGTGAGCATGGTCTCCGGCGCCGCCGTGATGGCCGAGCAGGAGGCCGCCGTGCGCCGGGAGATGAAGGGAGCCGGGGCGCGGCTGGCCGAGACCCGCACCATCGCGGGCAAGACCTTCTACCGCCGCGGGCAGACCTGGGTGGACGGAGACTATGAGCTGCGCGAAGGCGGCGCGCTCAAGACCGTGCGCCTCGTGTACCTCAGCCCCGAGTACTTCGACCTGCTGTCGCGCAAGCCGGCCTTGGCGCGCTACTTCGCCCTGGGAAGCAGCCTCAAGGTCATGGACGACACCACCGTCTACGAGGTGTCGCCCCAATAGCCGCGCAACCGGCGCCCCCTCGCAGGGGGCGCCGGTCTAGAAGCGCCAGCCCAGCCGCGCCAGGAGCGTCACGGACTGGACCGCGCTGGAGGACTGCAGGGGATTGCCGAACTTGGTCCCGTCGATCCCCCAGTAGTGCCAGGCGGCCTCGAAGTCCGCGAGGTAGCTGCGCGAGATCAGGACCTGCACGCCGCCGCCGAGCAGGACCGCCAGGCCGGTCGAGGAGTCGTCGATCTCGCGCATCTCCCTCGTCCCGCTGTCGCTCCAGACGGAGCCGGGCGTAGGCGTCAGCTTGATCTTCTCGGAGTAGATGTTGAAGCCCAGGCCTCCGGTCAGGAACGGGCTGACCCGCCGGTCCGGCCTGGCCAGCCAGCGGCCCTCGAGAAGCAGGGCCGAGCCCTGGACCCAGGCCGAACCGTCGAG
>JAQUNT010000475.1 GCA_028717525.1 Elusimicrobiota bacterium | reverse complement strand
GCGGATGGCCTCCGAAAGCCAGAGCGTGCCGAAGTCCGCCCGCCTTCCGCGCAGCCACGCGCCGGGGGGCATGTCCGGGCCCCCGCGCAGGATCGTCACCTCCAAGCCGCGCTTGCGGTAGAAGCCCTTGGCCTCGGCCATGTAGTAGCCGGCGAACTGGGCCTGCGGGCTCCACAACGGCACGTAGACCGCGGTCCGCGGCGCGGGCGCGGCCGCCGTCAGGCCGCAGAGCGCCAGCGCCAGGCCGAAGGTCATCATGCGCCGGCCGGGCGCCGGAACTCAAGCCTCAGGACGTTGCGCTCCCCGCGGCGCTCGTAGGCGACGCGGTCGCTGACCTTCTTGATCAGGAACACCCCGAGCCCGCCGATGGGGCGGTCCTCCAGGCGGGCGGTCAGGTCCGGGTCGGGGCGGGCGGTCAGGTCGAAGGGCCGGCCGTCGTCCGCGATCTCCACGGCGAGCATCACGCCGTCGGCCAGGCAGGAGAGCTCGATGGAGACCGGCGTCCCCTGTCCGGCGAACTTGCAGATGTTGGTGACCGCCTCCTCCACGGCCAGCTCCACGGATCCCGTCTTCTGCGGCCCCAGGCCCTCGGCCCGCGCGGCGTCGGAGACGACCGCGATGAAGCGCGGGAGGTTCTCCAGGAGGGCCGGCGACTCGAGCCGGGCGATGCTGCGCATCGGGGTCGGCCCGCCTAGCGGATGGCCAGGCAGGATTCCAGCCCCGCGATCTTGAAGACCTTCCTGACCTCCGGCGCCACGTTGGCCATGGCGAAGCGGTCCTGACCGGCCGCCTGGGCCGTGCGCAGGCAGATGCGCAGGAACGAAGAGGATACGTAGATCACCCCAGCGAGGTCGAAGGTCACCGGTTCCTGCGCCTGGGAGACCTCCTCGTCGATGCGGTGGGCGTGCTGCTCGCAGGCCAGCGTGTCCATCCGTTCCGGGAATGTGACGACCAGACGCCCGTCGGCCTTGGCGATGTTGAACATGGTGATGCCTCCCGCCTTATGAGTTTCTGTGGTACAGCGTCGTGATCTCCCGGGCCCCGAGCTTCTCGTCGAGCAGCGCCTCCGCCGGCAGGGCCGCGAACTGGGCGTTGACCCGGCGGCGGGCGACGCGCTGCGTCCGAAGCAGACGCCGGACCGTGACGCCGTCGCCCAGGCGCAGCGCGGGCGGGAGAGCGTTGAACAGGCCTCCCAGGGCGCCCTGCGCGGCCGGGCTGTTGACCACCACGCGCTCGGCGTTCATCAGGGAGGCGAACTTGAGGATCTTCGCCTCGTCGTTGCTGAAAAGGCTGACCGCGCGCCCGGAGCCGCCGCGGCCGTCGAGGTCGCCGCAGAGGTCGGCCGCCTGCGCGAAGTCCGCGACGACGTAGTAGGCCAGGATCGGAGCCGGGATCGAAGCCGAGAGCGGATGCTCTGCGCCCGCCCCTCGGATCGGCGCCACGAGCAGGGCGACGTCCGCCGGGGCGGAGATGCCCGCCAGCTTCGCTACCGCGGCGGCGGGCTTGCCGACGATCCCGGCGTTGAGCGCGCCCTCCCGGCGGTCCCAGACGGTCTCCGCGAGCCGGCACACCTGGTCCTCGTCGAGGAAGCAGGCCCCGCGCTTCTTGAGCTCCTTCTCGACCTGCTCGGCGATGCAGCTCTCCACGACCAGGGCCCGCTCGCTGGCGCAGGCGGCGCCGTTGTCGAAGAGCTTGGAGAGGCAGATCTGTGCGACCGCGAAGGGGACGTCCGCGCTGCGTTCGATGTAGACCGGGACGTTGCCGGAGCTCCCGCCCAGGACCAAGGCCAGGCCCTCGTGGGTGGTCAGCTTTTGGAGGTCCTCCTGCGCCAGGTCCATGACCCACTGGACGCAATCGTCCGGCGCGTCCTCCTGGAGCGCGGCCTCATAGCACGCCTTGGCGGCCTCGATGGAGCACCGGGCCGCGCCGCGCTGCGCCGCGACGATGATCGGGTTGCGCGTCTTCAGGGCGATGAGGATGGCGAAGAGAACCGTCGCCGTGGGGCTGGTCACGGGCACGACCGCCAGGATCGGTCCCAGAGGCTGGGCGATCTCCACGATGCCGCGCGCCTCGTCCTGGGAGACGACCCCCACGGTCTTGAGGTCCTTGATGTCCTCGTATACGAGCAGGGTCGCCAGGGCGTTGAGGACCGCCTTGTCCTGCCAGCGGCCGATGCCGGTCTCCTCCTCCGCCATCTTGGCCAGGCGCACGCGCTGGCCGTAGCCGGCCTCGAAGACGGCGCGCACGATGCGGTCGGTGTGCGCCTGATCCAGCTCTCCGAAGACGGCGGCAGCCGCCGCCGCCTTGCGCATCAGCGCCTCGACATTGACGTTCTGGGTTCCCATCATGGGCCGTTCCTCCGCCGCACGGTACGGGTGCGAGTATAGCATATACCTTCGGAGGCGCTCCGGCCGGCCCGCCCCCCGGAGAAGAAGCCGGAGAGCTCCTCCAGGCCGGAGAGGCGTCGGCAGGGCGGCAGGGCCTCCAGGAAGGCCTCCCCGTAGCTCTTGCGCAGGATGCGCGGGTCCAGGATGACCACGGCCCCGCGGTCGGCGGCGGAGCGGATCAGGCGGCCGAAACCCTGGCGCAGCTTCATGACCGCGCGCGGCAGGCTCCAGCACTCGAAATAGGAGCGGCCGAAAGACTCATGCCAGCGCCGGCGAGCCTCTTCGACGGGCGAGGCGAAATTGGGGAAGGGGAGCTTGGCCAGGATCACGCAGGAGAGGGCCGCCCCGGGGACGTCCACGCCCTCCCAGAAGGTATCCACGCCCAGCAGCACGGCGTTGCCCGCCGCGATGAAGTCGCTCAAGAGCGCATCGTTGCCGGAGGCGCCCTGGACCCAGAGGGGCCGGCCCTTGATGCGGCCTCGGAGCAGCCCATGGACCCGGCGCAGCATCTTCCAGCTCGAGAACAGGATGAAGACCCCTCCCGGGACCC
>JAQUNT010000474.1 GCA_028717525.1 Elusimicrobiota bacterium | reverse complement strand
CTCCGCCCTGCGCACGATATGCCGGGTTCCGGGCAGGGCCTCGGCCTCCAAGTTGGGCGCGGCCGGGATGGGATGGCGCGCCGCGCTCAGGCGCCCGACCGCCTTGAGCCCGCCCGGCAGGGCGGCCGCGACCTGAGCGATGACCTCGCTGCCCAAAGCCGCGAAGCCCTGTCCTTCCTCCACCACCAGCAGCCGCCCGGTGCGGCGCACCGAGTCCAGGACCGGGAATGCGTTGAAAGGATAGAGCTGGGTCGGGCAGACCAGCTCGCAGAGCAGATCATGCTCCTCGAAGAGGGCCTCCAGGGCCGCCTCCGCCTCGGGGAGCATGCCGCCGTAGCAGAACAGGGTCAGGTCCGCCGAGCCCTGGGGCCGCAGGCGCACCGTGGGATAGCGCTCGTCGCTGGTCTCCAGTGCGAAGCCCTGCGGCACGGGCTGGTCGAAGCGCGCGCCGTAGAGGAGCTTATTCTCCACCACCAAGGTCGGCCGGTCGATGGCGGCGAACAGGGTGTCGTAGAGCGCGCCCGGGTCCGTGCGGCCGTTCAAGGCCAGCACCGCGGTCCCGGGCACGCCCAGGAAGTGCTTCTCCAGGGACTGGCTGTGCGTGGGGCCGTAGCCCCGCCGGCCTCCCATGGGAGTGCGCACGATGAGGGGAAGGCGGTCCTGGCAGCCGTACATGAAGCGGAACTTGGCGGCCTGGTTGAGGAACTGGTCCGCGGCCAGGGCCAGGAAGTCGCCGAACATGATCTCGACGACGGGCAGGAATCCCGCCACGGCCAGGCCGCCGCCCAGGCCCACGATGGCGGCCTCCGAGATGGGGGTGTTGCGCACCCGGTCCGGGAAATCCCGCGAGAGGCCCTTGGTGACCTTGAAGGCCCCGCCGTAAGGCGCCTCGATGTCCTCGCCGATGACCAGGACGCGCGGGTCGCGCTCCAGGCTGCGGCGCAGGGCGGCGTTGAGCAGGGCCGCGCAGCGCTCCGGGCTGGAGAAGCCCCCCGGCTTCCAGCCGCAAGGCGCGAAGCCCTCCGGGTCCTCGTCGTCTTCGTGGGGCTCGGCCGGAGGCGCGGCCTCGGCCTTGGCCGTCGCGGCATCCACCCGGGCCGCGGCCTCGGCGAGCAGGGGCCCGGCGGCTCCGGCCTCGTCGCGGGTGAAGCGCTCCAGAGGGTCCTTCTCCCAATGGCCCTCGATCTCGGCCGGGTCGCGGTCGTCGTCGCCCTTGGAGTGGGCCATGAGCCGGTAAGTGTCCACCACGAAGAAGAGCGGCTTGCCGGTCTCGCGCACGCGGCGCACCACCTCGGCGCAGCGCTGGGCCAGGGCCGCGTGGTCCCAGGTGTCGGCGCGGAAGATGGCGATGCCGAAGGCTCCGGCGCGGCTGAGGATGTCGCCGGCCAGGTTCTGGGACTGGGGCGTGCTCTGGGCGTAGAGGTTGTTCTCCAGGACCACCAGCAGAGGCAGCTCCCACTTGGACGCGATGTTGAGGGTCTCATAGAGCACGCCCTGGCCCAAGGTCCCGTCGCCGATGACCGCGGCCACGATGTCCTGGCGTCCGGCCAGCTTCAGCGCCAGGGCCATGCCGGCCGCGGCCGGGACCATGCCGCCCTGGACCCCGCTGCTGTAGAAGCCGTTGGCCCCGATGTGCTGGCTGCCGCCCCGCCCGCCGCTGGCGCCGGTGCGCCGGCCCCTGAGCTCGGCGATGAGCCCTTCCACGTCGCCGGTGCGCGCCAGGTAATGGCCGTGGCAGCGGTGCGGGGCCACCACGATGTCGCCCGGGCCCAAGGCCGGTCCCAGGGCCGCGGCGCAGAGCTCCTGGCCGATGCAGGTGTGGATGGTTCCGGAGAGGCGGCCCTGCTCGAAGAGCTCCAGCAGGCGGCGCTCCACCGCGCGGATGAGCAGACCCTGGCGGAAGAGCTCCTCGCGGCCCGGGACGCGGCTCATGGTGCGGAGATTCTAGCAGGTTTGATGCCGGCCCGGCCGCCCAGGCGCAGGGTCTTGCGCCCGGCCGCGGCCTGGGCGAAGACGAGGGCGGCCTGGAAATCGCGCTCCCGGAGGTAATGGGCCAGGAAGGCCCCGTGGAACACGTCGCCGCAGCCGGTGGTGTCCAGAGCGGGACAGCGCCTCTGGGGCACGGAGCGGACCTGGCCCGAGGCTTCATCGAAGAAGCTGAAGCCCTTTTCCCCCTCGGTGACCGCGGTCAAGGAGCCGAACCTGCGCCGCAGCCGGCGCACCGCCCGCGGGACGGACAGCCCGAGCTGGCGCGTGAACTTGTGCGATGCGATGAACACGTCGCTCAAGGCGGCCAGCTCCTGCCAGCGCGGCTTGACCGAGCCGCAGTCGTAGGAGGTCAGGATGCCCTGGGCCCGGGCCAGCCGGGCCAGCCGCAGGGACAGCTCCATGAGGTGGCCGTCGCAGTGCAGGCAGCGCGCGTCGAGCAGGCCCCGGCGCAGCAGGGCCGGCAGGGAAAAGCGCCGCCGCTGCGCGCCCTGGCTGTTCCAGATGATGGTGCGCGAGGCGTTGCGGCGGTTGACCGCGATCAAGGAGACGGGCGTGGACATCCCGGACGCGGCCTGCAGGAAGCGGGTGTCGACTCCGAAGCGCCGGAAGCCGTCCAAGACGAAATCGGTCCAGAGGTCGCGGCCCACGAAGGAGAGGACCGCGGCCTTGAGGCCGCAGGCCGCCGCGGCGCAGGCCGCGGTCCCGGCCGGGCCTCCGCCGTCGACCACGATGCGCTCGGCCGCGAGCTTCTCGTCCTCGCGCAGGCGCCGGTCGAGCAAAGCCAGGACGTCGACGGTGCTGAGTCCCACGCAGACGCAGTCGAAGCGCGGCGCCACGGACGGGATTCTACCAATTCGAACGGAGCGCAGGAGGGTCCTTTGCTAGAATCCCTCATGACCTCGCCGGACTTGGAGATCCTGGCGTACGAGACCACGCCGCTGGGCGCCCTC
>JAQUNT010000473.1 GCA_028717525.1 Elusimicrobiota bacterium | reverse complement strand
GGAGCACGGCCTGGAAGATGTCCCCGGCCCGGATGCGGCTCTTCAGGCGCCTGACCCCGGCGCAATAGGCCGCCTCTCCCAAGGCCGCCTGGAGCTTTTCCGGCGCGGTCCGGCTCACGGGCTGGGCCGGCCGGCTGGGCCGGCGCAGGAGCCGCTGCATCTCGTCAAGAGAGCGCGCCGCGCGGCCGTAGCGCCGCGCCAAGGGGCCGGGGCCGTCCATCACGTTGGCGATGAGGAGCAGGCGGTGGCGCAGCCGGTCGAAGACCACCACGTCCGCGCAGAGCATGAAGCGCGCCTCGTCCTCGTCCGGCGGGGGCAGGGCCACGCAGGGCTCCAGGTGCCGGAACATCTCGTAGCCCACGTAGCCCACGGCCCCGCCGCAGAAGGGCGGCAGGCCGGGCTCGCGCGGGGCGCGGAAGCGCATGAGCCGCCGGCCCAGCTCCCGGAAGGCGTCGCCCGGGCCCGGGATCCGTCCGCGCTCCGGGCTTGAGGACAGGACTCGGCCTTGGCGCACCGAGATCAGCTCGAAAGGCCGGGCGCCCAGGAACGAGTAGCGCGCCAGGCGCTCGCCTCCCTCCACGCTCTCCAAGAGGAAGGACGGCCCGGCCGCGGCCGTGAGCCGCAGGTAGGCCTCGACCGGCGTGAAGGTGTCCTCGGGCACCTCGCGGACCAGGGGGACGGCGGTGTACCCCCGCCGGAAGGCATGCCGGACCTGCTGGAGAGACTTCTGGGCGCTCGGCCTCATGAAAGCAGAAGACCCGCCCTCTGCCGGGCGGGGCGCTGAAGATGTATTATACGCGTCGAGCCGGAGTCTTGTCAAACCGTCCTCGGGAAGGCGCCCAAGGCTGCAATCCGGGCCCTGGATTTGATAGGCTCTTTGCGCTCATGAGGCTCTACATCCTGCGCCACGGGCGCTCGCCCAGCGCCGCGGAGGCGGGCGTGGCCAAGGACTTCGACCGCCCCCTCTCCGACGCCGGCCGCGCCGAGGTGCGCCAGGCCGCGCTCCACCTCGCCGGCCGCGGCGCGCGGCCGAGCCTCATCCTGCACAGCCCGCTGCTGCGCGCGGCGCAGACCGCCCAGGAGGCCGCCGGGGTGCTCAAGCCCTCGGCCGGGCCGGAGCCTTTCCCCCCCTTGGACAACCGCCTCTCCGCCGAGGAGCTGGCGCCGCTGCTGCGCCAGCGCTGCCACGGCCTCTGCGAGGTCCTGGCCGTGGGGCATCAGCCCCAGCTGGGCGAGCTGGTGGCCGTTCTGTCCCAGGCGGTGTTCAGCCTCAAGCCGGCCGGCCTGGTGGCGCTCGAATTCCAGGCCGAGGAGCCGGCCGCGTTCCTCTGGGCCTGCAACCCGGAGGACCTCCCGGTCCCGTGATCCGGGCGGCTCTGCTGGCCGCCCTCCTCTCCTGCGCCGCGCCGGCGGCCGCGCTCTTCGACGCCACGGAGATGGAGACCATCGACGTCTCCGCGCGCCTGGAGCCGGAGTACTTCCAGCACACCTTGGCCTTCTCCTATCCCTTCGTCTGGGACGACGCCTGGAGCGCCTCCACGGCGCCGGCCTACCGGGTCAACGGGGCGAGCCTGGGCTGCTGCGAGCTGCTGCTCCAGCAGGAGGTGCGCTTCCACAGGGAGCTGCCCTATGGGATGAGCTTCAGGTTCCGCCTGCTCCAGGACGACGACCGGGAGCACCAGTACTTCCACTATCTGCTGGAGCTGGAGAAGAAGCTGGCCGGGGGCTTGTCAGCCTCCATATTCGGGGAGCCCACCTACCACAAGGAGGACTCGGACGTGGGCTTCGGCCTGGCCTACGAGCCCGTGCCCGGCCTGCGCGCCTCGGCGCGGCACACCTTCGTGGACTTCAACTTCAACCAGCGGGGCCACACCACGCAGCGCTACGAGACCTACCCGGCCACGGACGAGCTGGGCCTCTCGGCCAAGCCGTCCGAGGACCTGAAAGTGGCGGCCGCGTTCATGTTCGACTGGCCCACGCGCCGGCTGGTGCCGGACGACAACCGGACCTTCTCCTACCGCCGCACGCGGGCCGAGCTCTCCGTGCTCCACGCGCCGCCCGGGCGCTGGAGCCGCAGGCTCTCCTACCTCTACGAGTACGAGCACAAGGGCGACCTGTTCGTCCCGGTGGGCGCGAACCAGACCAACGTGACCACGAAGTGGACGGAGCACCGTCTGCAGACGGCCCTGGAAGGGGCCTGGGGCGGCCAGGACCGCCTGGAGCTGGGCCACCGTCTGATCCTGCGCCCGGCGCGCACGGATTTCACGGACACCGCGAACCCGGGCATCAAGTTCGGCCGCTGGGAGTCCGAGCCCTACCTGCGCTGGCGGCACGACCTCAAGCCCTGGCTGGTCTCCGAGCTGGCCGGGATCTTCAGCCTGGGCGAGGACCGGCAGGTGCGCACCACCCCGGCCGCGGCCTCTTTGTACCGGACCGTGGCCGAGGCGGCGATGGGCTTCGGCCTGGATTTCGTGTTCGGCCCTTCCGGCCGCATCGGGATTTACGGCGCCCTGGACCTGGATGAGCTGGCCCCCCACCCCTGGGACGGCGGGAACATCCGGGCCATGTTCCTCTTCTAGAACAGCTGGAAAATACGATATAATCTCCGGGTGAAGAGCATCCGCCGGCGCCGGAGCGACCTGGAGGAACCGCGGGCCTTCCTGCGCTCCTGGCCCCACACCGCCCTCTACCCGGCCTTGGGCTTCGTGGTGGGCTTGTTCACCCCGCTGGGCATCTTCCTGATGCGCTACCTGCTGGCCCGGCCCGTGCTGGCCACGCAATGGATGCGCTACGAGCTGGAGTACAACGCGAACTTCTACGCGATCATGGCCATCGGGACGACCCTGAGCTTCATGCTGTTCGGCTACATCCTGGGCCGGCACAGCGAGGAGCAGCGGGGCGACAACCGGGTCCTGCGCGCGCGCATAGACGAGCTGCACCTCAAATCCGTCACCGACGGCCTGACCGG
>JAQUNT010000472.1 GCA_028717525.1 Elusimicrobiota bacterium | reverse complement strand
CAGGAGAACCCGCGCCGCGTCCAGCAGCGCCCAGGGCGGGCGGCGCAAAGGCTCGGCGGAATCCGCGGGCTGGTCGCAGTAGATGCGCGCGAAGAGCGCGAACTCGGGATCTCCGGCGAAGAGCGGGCCGGCGTCGGGGCGGACCAGCGCCACGAAGATCCGGATGAGTATGCGGAAGAAGTCGGCGACCCGTTCGTCCCGGAAGCGCCAGGGGATGGAGTCCCACATGGCCGGCATGCCGCAGATCGGGAAGAACATCTGACCGCGGTCCGGGAACTCCGGGACGATGATGCCGCCCTCCTGTTCGGCCAGCGCCGCCAGGGAGCTGCCCCGGCGCAGGAGCAGGCTCGTGCAGATCCAGTACTGGTCGCTGTCAAAACCGCGCTGGGCCGCCGCCTCGTAGTTGACCTTGAGCTCGGCGAGCGTCGTCCAGGGCGTGAACAGCAGCATCAGCCAGTTCTTCCCGCCGTGGAAGGGAGCGAAGACCTTCGGCCAGTCCCGGTGCCAGCGGTCCATGAGGGCCGCCAGCTCGTCGGCCTGGGCCACGGAGATGTTCTTATTGTAGAGCGCCATCGTCTCCGGGCAGAAGTTCTCCAGGCCCATGATGTCGAAGGCGATGCGATGGCCGCGCTCGGCCGCCAGCGGCAGGATGGACGCGATGCGCTCCCGGGCGCCGAGGACGTCGTCGATGCGCGGGCAGAAGATGAACTTCGCGGGCGGGAAGTTGTTCTGGTGGAGCATCCGGAAGAAGGCGTCGATGCGCATGAACAGCCCCAGGTCGTGCACCATGTAGACGCCCCGGCTGCGGCTGCGCCGGGGGTCGACCGCGGTGAGGGCGCGCAGCTGCCGCTCCGCCAGCTCCAGCGAGTCCTGCCGGTGGTAGCGGTGCACGGTCTTCTCGTCGAGCCCGCCGCAGAAGCTGCAGCCCGGCGGGAGGCGCTCTCGGCCCGGCAGGTCCCGGAACCGCGGGTTGCCCGCGACGGTGGGGCGGCCCATGCAGCTCTGGCCTCCTACGAGGATCATGGGGAAGCTGGGCTTGAAGTCCACGGCGCCGTTGGCCTGCACCGCCTCGAAGTCGGGGTCCGTGGCGTCGACGAGGTTCTCCTGCTCCCGGGGATGCCGGCCCGCGCCGAGCCAGTCCGCGAACCAGGCCGGCCTGTGGATGAACCGGCGGTCCGCCGAGTTGTCGCTGAGCAGGCGCAGGTAAGGCTCCATCTCCTCCTGACGGATGCCCCAGGGGATCGACATCAGGTCGGAGTCGCCCGGCAGGACCAGGGAATGGGGGACGCCCGCGGCCGCGATCACGGCGCGCAGCCGCGGGGCCGGGATCTCGTTGCAGACCACGTGGGTCGGGCGGAAACTCTTGAGGCGGCGCTCCAGCCGCGCGACGTCCTCGTCGGGGAGGTCGGCCCGGAGCGTGCGCCCGACCGGCCGCTCCCAGCTGAAGCGCGGCTTGGCCACGAAGAACAGCCAGAGCGAGGCCGCCCCGCGGTCCCGCGCCACGCCCTTGAGGTACGGGTAGAACATGGAGCTCTCGCAGCGGTCGTCCCGGTGGCAGAGGAACTCGAGCAGGAGCAGACGGCAGGGAGCGGTTTTCCTCATAAGGGCCGGACCCTCAGGAGACGCGCGCCGGAAGTAGCGTCAAGGGAAATCTGGGGTGAGTGAGGGGACTTGAACCCCCGGCCTCTTGGTTCACAGCCAAGCGCTCTAACCAGCTGAGCTACACCCACCAACGCATTGATTCTACTACACTTTCCCCGGGCTGGGAAGGGACGGGGGAAGGGCTGAAGCCGGGCGCAGCAGGGGCAGGCTGCGGAACTTCTGCACGGACAGGACGATGACCCCGGCGGCCAGGGCCATCAGCGTCACGGCGGCCGCGGCCAGATGGTAGTCGCCCGCGGGCAGATACTTCCGGACCAGCAGCAGGCCCAGGGCATACAGGGTCATGGCCATCATGAGCAGGGCCGGAACCAGAGTGAAGAGATAGGGCTTGCTCCTGGCGGCCAGCCAGATGGAGACCACGATCAGTCCCAGCGCGGCCAGCAGCTGGTTGGCCGCGCCGAAGATCGGCCAGATGAGCTTGAAGGCGTTGGTGTAGCAGAGCAGGAACATCAAGGCCGCGGACAGGATGGAATTGAAGGCGCGGGACCTCAGCAGGACGGGAGGGTCCTGCATCAGCATCGCCCACAGTTCCTCGAAGAGATAACGGTTCAGCCGGACCGCGGTGTCCAAGGTCGTGACCACGAAGCCCTCCACCATCAGGATCCCCAGCACCGTGCCGACCGCCACGGGGACCTTGACGGCGCTGTGCAGCAGGGTGCCCATGGCCAGCGCCCAGGCCAGGACCGGGTTGCTCAGGGCCTGCGGGTCCGCGGGATAGACGATGTCCATGTAGGCCTTGAAATCCAGGCCTCCAGCCACGGTCAGGGTCACCAGGATGGCCAGGAGCCCCTCGACCAGCATCCCTCCGTAGCCGACGACCTGGGCGTGGGATTCCCTGGACACCTGCTTGGAGACCGTCCCGCCGGCCACCAAAGCGTGGAAGCCGGAGATGGCTCCGCAAGCCACGGTGATGAACAGGAAGGGCCACAGGACCCCGACGGCCGGGGCCCCGGCGAAATTGAACGCCGGCGCGTGCAGCCCCAGCCCGGACCAGCCGCCGCCGATGACGCCGATGAAGAGGAAGAGCATCCCCAGATACAGGAGGAACGAGTTGATGAAATCCCTGGGCTGGAGGATCAGCCAGACCGGTAGTCCCGCGGCCAGTACGCAGTAGACCGTGAGGATGCCCATCCAGGCCTGGGGATCCAAAGACAAGGGCCAGTGCACGCCCGCCCAGATCGAACCGGCGCCCAGCGCCACGGCCAGGACTGAGATCGGGAGCACGGGATAGTTCTTCCGGTACAGGAGGTAGCCCACCACAGGCGCGAACAAGGTGATGATGATCACCGATGTGGAGGCGATGCCCCCGATCTG
>JAQUNT010000471.1 GCA_028717525.1 Elusimicrobiota bacterium | reverse complement strand
CATGGACCGCCTGGAGCCCAAGACCAAAAAATACTATGATCAATTTTACATCTGCCCGGGTTGCGGCCGCGTCTACTGGCGCGGCTCGCACTGCGAGCGGATGCTGGCCAGGCTGAAGCGGGCCGGCGTCCGGGTCGGGCCCTGATCCGGGAATTGATCCGGGAATTGATCCGGCCCCGGGTCTTGTAAATCCGGGCCTATTGCTATAATAAATCCGGCAAATCCGGACTCGTGGACAATGGAAGCGACAGGCAAGAGCATCAAGGAGCACATCGCCAGGGCCAAGGCGTCCATTCAGCGCAAGGACTACCTCAAGGCGCTGAAGTCCCTGTGCACGGCCCTGGAGCTGCTGGTCCAGAGCAACGTCTTCGGCCGGGAGAAGTTCGAGATCGGCATACTCTTGAGCGAGGTCCTGCGCGATCTGATGGGCGTTCCGGCCATATCGAGGCTGTTTTCCAAGCCCCTTGCCTATGAAAAGGGCAAGGAGAAGGCCCTGTACCGGACCTTGAGGAGGCTTCACGACAAGATGAAGCAGGCCATCGAGGACGCCATTCTCCAGCGCAAGCGCAATGAGTACGGCCAGCTCGACGAGATGATCATCGCCGGCCAGGAGTATCTGGCCAAGAAGGAGCCCCTCGAGGCCAGGAAGTTGTTCCGCAAGGCCGCGGAGCAGTTTCCCGACGTGCCCGGGCTGCTTTCCGACCTCGGCGGCCGGCTGACCAGGGCCGGGCTTTTCCAGGAGGCCCTGGAGTATCTCAAGCGGGCCCTGGAGGCCGACGTCCTGGATTCCCGGGCCTATTCCTACATGGTCATGTGCTATGAGGGCCTGGGGGACATGCCCAAGGCCGAGGAGGTCATCCGCAGCGTGCTCAAGCGCTTCGGGGCCAACGAGGTCCTGAGCCTGCGGCTGGCCAAGATCGCCCTGGACCGCAGGAACTGGAGCGAGGCCTATGAGCAGGCCGAGGCCGTGCTGGCCTCAAGTCCCATGAACACCGAGGCCAGGCGCATCCTCCGGGCGGCCAAGGCCAAGGTCTTCCGCCCGCCGAGCCGTCCGGCGTCCGCGCCCGCGCCCGCGCCCGCGCCCGCGCCCACGCCCGCGCCGGCGCCGGTCCAGGCCCCGGCCCCCGTTCCAGCCCCCTCCCACGCCGCTCCCGAGTCCGCCGCCGCCCGCTCCTCCCGCCGGCCGACGGTCCTGGTCGTAGACGACAATAAGGACTACCGCGACGTCGTGCGCTACCTCCTCTCCGAGCAGGGCTACGAAGTCACCGAGGCCGTGGACGGCGAGCAGGGCGTGCGCCTGGCCGTCGACCATACCCCCGACATCGTCCTCCTAGACTTCAACATGCCAGGGATGAACGGCTACGAGGTCATCCAGGCCCTGCGCGGCTGCTACGAGACCCGCAAGGTCCCCATCGTCCTGTTCACCGGGGCGGGGAACAAGGATCAGCTCAAGAAGATGACGATGGACATCTCCGCCTTCCTCGATAAGCCCATCTCGAACGCCCTCCTTGTTAAGACCATCCGCGAGGTGGCCGCCACGATCGGCATGGCCCCCATCCCCGCTCCGAGCGCGCCCGCGGCGGCGGCTCCCGCTCCCGGAGCGCCCCCGGCGGCGGCGCCCGCTCCCGCCGCGCCGGCCGAAGCGGGCCCGTCGCTCGAGGCCCTGGAATCCATCGCCAACTGGCAGAATGGCGACGAGCTCCTGGTCAACATCGAGAAGGAGAAGGAGACCCCCGAGGAGGACCTCAAGCTCGACGGCCTGGGGGACGACTCCCCGCTCGTCGCGCGCGTCAACCAGATCCTGGCCCGGGCCGTGGAGATGGGGGCCAGCGACATCCACATCGAGCCGCAGGAGAGCGGCATCGTGGTGCGCGTGCGCCGCAACGGCTCCCTCGAGCAGCTCTGCACCTTGCCGTCGGCCGTCGGCGCCCGCCTGTCGGCGCGCATCAAGATCATGTCGGAGCTCGTCATCACGGAGCGCCGGCGCCCGCAGGACGGGCAGTTCCGGGCGACCATCCGCGGCAAGAAGGTCGAGTTCCGCGTCAGCACGTTGCCCTCCACCCTCGGCGAAAAGGTCGTCATGCGCGTGCTGGGCGGCAGCAAGCTCAAGAGCGGCGCGGCCGACCTCGGCATGAACGAGCGCGACAACAAGGTCGTCGAGAAGGCCCTGATGACCCCGCACGGCCTCATCCTCGTCACCGGCCCCACCGGCAGCGGCAAGACCACCACCCTCTACTCGATGATCGCCTCGGTCAACCGGCCGGACGTCAACGTCCTCACCGCCGAGGACCCGGTCGAGTACCGCCTGCCCGGCATCACGCAGGTGCACATCAAGCCCGCCGTCGGCCTGACCTTCGAGGCGGCCCTGCGCTCCTTCCTGCGCCAGGACCCCGACATCATGCTCATCGGCGAGATCCGCGACCTGGAGACCGGCGAGATCGCCGTGAAGGCCTCCATCACGGGCCACCTGGTCCTCTCCACCCTCCACACCAACAGCGCCCCCGCGACCGTCACGCGCCTGACCCACATGGGGCTGGCTCCGTTCTTGGTGGCCGCCAGCGTCAAGCTCATCGTGGCCCAGCGCCTCGTGAAGACCCTCTGCGACGCCTGCAAGCTCGAGATGCCGCTCTCGGACGTAGAGCACTTCCTCAAAGACGAGGAGGCCGCCCGCCTCCCCAAGGTCTGGCGCCCGGTCGGCTGCGCGCAGTGCGACCAGACCGGCTACACGGGCCGGATGCCCATCTTCGAGGTGATGCCCGTGGCCACCCCCCAGATGCGCGAGGCCATCCTCAACAAAGCCAGCGTCGACGAGCTCTCTGCCTTGGACGTGCGCGAAGGGATGACGACCCTGCGCGGGTCCGCGCTGCAGGCGGTCGCGGACGGCAAGACCTCGCTGGCCGAGGCGATGAAGATCGTGATTTCAGAGTGAACCCATGAGCCACCCCAGCCTCCCCACCACCAGTCCCAAGTCGGCGGC
>JAQUNT010000470.1 GCA_028717525.1 Elusimicrobiota bacterium | reverse complement strand
TGACATCGACCGTCTTTGCCGCGCCTCCAAGAACCGGGTCCTGGTCCTGCCGGCCATCGGCGGCCTGGGAGCCCCCCGCTGGGACTACATCACCAAGACCGTGTTCTTCGGCCTGACCAGCCAGACCCGGGCCGCGGACCTGGTGCGGGGCACGGCCGAAGGCATCGCCTTCGAGGTCGCGGACATCGTCGCCGCCCTGCGCGCGGCGGGCCTCAAGCCCGGCGCGGTGCGGGCCTCGGGGGGCCTCTCCCGGGTGAACTACCTGCTGCAGTTCCAGGCCGACCTGCTGGGATCCGAAATCGAGCGCTGCGGCGAGGCCGAGGTGACCGCCCTGGGCGCGGCGTCTTTGGCCGCCGAGTCCCTGGGCGTTCCCTGGGCCGCGCGCCTGCGCCAAGGCCAGGGCGCGCGCGTCTTCAAGCCGGCCCTGCCCCCGGGCGAGGCTCAGGCCCTGCTGGCGGGCTGGGGCGCCTTCGTCAAGGCCCAGGCCGCCTTGAGCCGCGAGATCACGCTCCGGTAGCCCAAAGCCGCGAAGCCGCGGGCTTCCCAATCCGCTCCGGCGAGCCCCTGTTCGTTGTTGTGCCCGCTGCGCAGGCCCACGCAGGTCATGCCCGCGTCCTTGGCCGCGCGCACCCCGAAATCCGAGTCCTCCACGGCCAGGCAGCTCCGGGGACGGACCTTCAGGCGGCGCGCCGCCAACAGATAGAGGTCCGGGGCCGGCTTGGTCCGGCCCGGGGCGTCGTCTCCGGTCACCACTGCGGCGAAGCCGGAGGCCAGGCGGAAGCGCCGCAGCACCATGTCCACCCAGGTCCTGGGTGAGGATGAGGCCAGGCCCAGCGGGACCCGGCGCCGGCGCAGGTCCCGGATGAAGCCGCGCAATCCCGGGGCCAGGCTGACCTCGCGCCGATAGACCTCCCGGGCCAGGAGTTCGCAGCGCTCCAGGAAATCCTTCCGGTTCAGGCGCAGGCCGTATTCCCGGACCAGATGGTAGTAGAGGTCGACCACGCCCAGGCCCACGACCTTGCGGTGGTCCGCGACGCGCCAGCGGCCCACGAGCCCCTTGAGGAACGGGATCTCCGCGAGCATCCACTGATGCTCGCTGTCCACCATGACCCCGTCCATGTCCAGGATGACGGCCTGGAAAGGGTATGCGGCCGGCCGGGGGCTAGGCTTTCTCATCGAGCAGGCGCAGCGCCGCCGCGACCACGGCCGCGGGCTCCAGGCTCTTGGGGTCCGGGCCCGGGCCTCTGAGAAAGTGCGCGGTGGGCACGGGCGGGTTCCAGACCGCCGGGTCGGTCCCGAAGAACAGGGTCAGCGCGGGCACCTTGAGCCCCGCGGCTACGTGCATCATCCCCCCGTCGGGGCAGATGAAGAGCCTCAGGCGCGCCAGCAGCGCGGCCACGCGCCCCAGATCCGCCTCCTGGAAGACCGGCACGTCCTTGCCGAAGGCCTTCTTGAACTCGGCGAGATGGATGTCCTCGTCGAGCCAGAAGGTGGCTTCCCGGCTGTGGCTCGGACGCGCGGCCTGGGGCGGGGCTATGACGACCAGGTCGCAGGCCTTACGTTCCAGTATCCCGCGCGCCGCCTGCGCGTAGTAGGCCGGCGGCCAGATGCGCTCCGGCCGGTCGGTCTTGCCGCCGATGAACATTCCGAGCAGCGGCAGGCCGCTGGCGGGGAACAGCTCGCGCAGCCGCTGGTCGACGATCGAGGCGTTCTCGGGCAGGACCCGGTAGACGGGCTCGCGGCTGGGGCAGTCCAATCCCATGCCCTCCAGCAGCCCCAGGAACTTGTCGATCTCCCGGACCGGGCCGCGGTAGGGGATCTCGCAGCTGAAGAGCCAGCGGCCCCAGTCGCGGCCGTAGGCGGAGGTGTCGTAGCCCGCCACATAGCGCGCCCCTGAGAACTTGGCCAGCAGGATGGAAGTCAGGGAGAGTGCGTTGCCGGAGAGGACCAAAGCGAGGTCGAAGCTCTCCCGGCGCAGGCCGGAAAGCATCCTCCGCCAGGCCGCTGGCCGGCGCACCGTGCGCTCGTCCCACGCCCAGACCTTGTCCAGGCCGGGGTTGCCCTGCAGGGCCGCCTGGTTGAACGTGTTGGCGAGGAAATGGATGGAGACTCCGGGGCAGGAGGCCTTGAGGTTCGTTATGACGGGAGTCGTACAGAGCAGGTCTCCCAAGCCCTGGTAGGGCCGTACCAGGAGGATCTTCCGTATCTCCCCCCGCTGCAGGCCGCGCAGAAGCTCCGCGGGCGTCGCGCGCCGGGGCGGAAAGGCGGTGCCGATGGCCCAGGCCGCGGCGGTGCGGCCCTTCTTCTCGATCCCCTTGAGGATCTGTTTCACGAGCCTTCGACCGGCTCGAGCTGCTGGTAGCGGTAGAGGGTGGCGTAAATGCCGTCCTTGGCCAACAGCTCGGCATGCGTGCCCGCCTCCGCGATCTCGCCGCGGTGCAGGGCGATGATGCGGTGCGCGTTCTGCAGGGTGGCCAAGCGGTGGGCGATGATGAGCACGGTGCGGCCGGGATAGAGGCGCTCGAGCGCCTGCTGGACGCTGCGTTCGCTGCCGGTGTCCAGGTTGGAGGTCGCTTCGTCGAGCAGGAGCAAGGAAGGGTTCTTGAGCACGGCCCGCGCGATGGCGATGCGCTGGCGCTGGCCGCCGGAGAGGCGCAGGCCGCGGTCGCCCAACGGCGTGTCGAGGCCGTGAGGCAGGTTCGCGACGAATTCTGAGGCGTCAGCCACTTTCAGAGCGCCGCGGATGTCGTCCTGGGAGGCCCCGACCCGGCCCACTCCCACATTGGCCCCCAGCGTGTCGTTGAACAGGATGGTGTCCTGGGTGACGAGGCCGAGATGAGCGCGCAGGGAGTTCGAGGAGTAGTCCCGCAGGTCCTTGCCGTCGATCAGGATGCGGCCCTCGACCGGGTCGAAGAGCCGCAGCAGGAGATGGACCAGGGTGGTCTTGCCCGAGCCGCTGGGCCCGGCCAGGGCCACCA
>JAQUNT010000469.1 GCA_028717525.1 Elusimicrobiota bacterium | reverse complement strand
GGCGCGGGCGCGGTTGCCGAGCCGTTCTTCGACCCATCCCAGGTTGTTCTCCAAGTAGGCCTGCGAGGTCCGGTCCGCGTTCCACTTGGCGATACGCACGCCCTCCTCGTAGACCTGCTGGGCCGCGAGCAGGCGGCCGGCCCGCTCATGGAACCAGCCCAAGGACATATAGGGCCCGGGCTTGCGGGGGAAGCGCCGGATGACGTCCTGCAGGTCCCGGACTGCGTCGGCGGGCCGGTCCAGCTCGGCGAGCACATAGGCGCGCATCTGGAGTGCGGCCACGTCGCGGTCCGAGGCTTTGACGGAGCGGTCTAGCTCGGCCAGCACGGCCGCAGCCTTGCGGCGGTCGCGCAGGTCCGCGGCGAGATAGCCGAAGCTGAGCTGGTTGGGCTTGAGCAGCCGGTAGGCGTCGCGCCGGATGAGCGCGGCGTTGGCCGGCGTGCGCCTCAGGTACACCAAGGCCGCGTCGTCCCAGAAGACCAGAGCCCACTGCGGCGAGGCGTCGAGGACCTCGGCCGAATAGCCCGGGGAGTTGCCGATGACCGCGTAGTCGAAGCGCCACTCCTCGTCGAGCCGCTTCCAGACCTCCGGGCGGGACCAGTTCAGGGCCTGCGCGATGAAGCCCGGGCCGTACTCCACGTTGCGCCCGTCCACGAAGACCTGGCGGCGCGGCCAGGCCTTCCAGATGAGATAGCCCCCCATGTTGTAGGTGTGGAACATGCGCCCGGACACGTCGTTCTCGTCGAGATACCGGATGGCGCGGTCCGGCAGCTCCTCCAGACCCGCCCCCACGTCCTGCAGGTAGGCGACGCGCTGGTGGATGAAGAGGGCCGACCAGGCGGCCATCACCGCGACGGCGCCGAGGACCGCGCCGCGGCCGATGCGGACGGGCTTGAGGCGCTCGAGCAGGCGGCCGGCCAGGGGCGCGGCGGCCAGGACGGCCAGCGAGACATGACGCACCTGGAGGCAGGCCATGACGGCCAGGGCCAATGCGGTCAGGGCCAGATGCGGCTCGGACTCCCAGGACCAGACCGCGGCCGCGGCGCCCAGTGCCAGGCACGCCCCCTGCCAGCTCAGCAAGGAGGCCGCCGGCCGCCACTCGCTGATGAGCTCCCGGCCGGGGAAGGAGAGCGTCGCGTAGGCGTGGGTGAAGATCCCGACGCCGTGCGGGTTGACCAGCATGGCGGCCAGGCAGGCCCCGGCCAAAGCCAGCCAGGGCCCGGGCCGGCCGCCGCGCTGGCGGGGCCAAGCCTCGGCCGCGGCCTTGAGCGCCACGATCCCGGCGCCCAGCAGGGCCGCTCCGCCGTGGAGGTTGACCCAGAGGACCTGCAGGCCGGGCAGCACCCAGAACAGGCGGCCGGGCCCGCCCTTCCCGCGGCGGTCGATGAGATAGAGGGAGCAGGCCAGCAGCAGGTAGTCGAAGACCTGGGGCCTGGTCACGAAGAAATCCCGGACCGCCAGCGCGGCCAGAGAGGTCAGGGCCGCGGCCCAGAACCCGCCTCCGGCCAGGCGCAGGAGGAGCAGGAAAGCTCCGGCCAGCAGGCCCACGCGCAGGGCGCTCAGGCCGACCGCGCCGGCCGCGGCGTAGGCCAGGTAGACGACGACCTGGAAGAGCCACTCGAAGGTGGTCCAGGGCCGGCCCGCCAGGACGTAGGAGAAGGGGTCGCGCTCCGGGATGGAATGGGTCTGGAAGATCAGCTCTCCGGCCTTGAGGTGCCACCAGGTGTCCGGGTCGTTGGCCGTGTTGGCCCCCAGCCAGAGCATCTGGGCCAGGAGGGCGGCCGGGATGAGATAGCGCCAGGGGGACGGCTGGTCGGCGGCCTGCTCGGGCTCCATCAGCGGCCATGATATCATAACTGCCCGGCGCCGGCCGGACGGATTCCCATACGGCCGGCGGACCAGAACGCGGGGTTTAACAATTTCGACACCACTTCCAAGCCAGGTCTGTTAAACTGGTCCGCGCTGTGGAAAAAGCCTCTCCGGAGGAGCTGCAGAAGGAGATCAGCCGGCTCTGGGAGAAGGTCGGCGCGGTTTCCGCCGCGCCGGCCGACCCCGCGCCGACTCCCGCCGCGTCAGCCGCGACGGCCAACGAGGTGGCCTGGGAGACGGTGGCCATGCTCAAGAGCCAGTACCGACGCCAGGAAGCCCGCTGGCGCGAGCTGCTGGAGGCCCGGGAGCAGGCGCTCGCCGCCCTGAAGGAGCGCCAGGCCCTCCTGGAGAAGGAGCTGGGCGCGCTGCGCCGGAGGGCGCGCGCCGAGGACGAGCTCGTGGTGGCCGAGGTTCTTGACGTAGGCTCCCGGATGGAGGCCGCTCAGAAGGCCCTGGCCGAGGAGCGCGCCGCGCACGAGGCCGAGCTCCGGGACCTCCACGCCTCGCTCGACGCCGCGCGCGCCTCGGCCGCGGCCGCGGAAGCGCGCTGGAAGGAGGAGCAGGGGCGCTGGCAGCAGAAGGAGCGGCAATACCTGCTCGACCTGCAGGAGAGGGCGGCTCCATCGGCCGGCCCCTCGGATGAGACCCGGCGCTGCGAAGAGGCGGCGGCGCGCCTTTCTGCGGGCGTCGCCAAGGCCAAGGAGGCCCTGGAGCAGGCGCTGGCCGAGCTCCAGCGCGAGCGTCAGGCGCGCCAGGAGGCGCAGGGCGGGCAGGCCCGGACCCTGGCTAAGATCGCGGAGATGGAGGGTCGCCTCGAGGAGTTCGGCCGCGCCTGGCAGGAGGAGAGCGGCAAATGGCGCGAGCTCTGGGACCAGGCGCGCTCGGCTCGGGAGGAGGAGCTACGCCAAGCGCGCTCGGCTCGGGAGGAGGAGCTACGCCAGGCGCGCTCGGCCTGGGAAGAGGGGCTGCGCCAGGCGCAGGAGGCCTGGCGCTCTGAGTCCGCCGAGCAGCTCGGCCGCAGCCTGAAGGAGAGCGCCGCCGCGGTGAAGCTGCTGGCCGCGGCGCTGGAGCGCATCGACGAGCTGGAGCGCAGGCTGCCGGTCCCCCCGGCCG
>JAQUNT010000468.1 GCA_028717525.1 Elusimicrobiota bacterium | reverse complement strand
CAACATTGTGATTTTCCCATGCACCGAGTTGATACACGAGAAATCGGAAGGATGCCAGAGGCAGTCTTAGACGGAAAATCAGGAACATAAACGCAGATTCATAACCCGAATTATTTTGTCAGTCCCGCACGTACAGTGTCGCCGTCCCTTCCGCGGCAGGGCGCCGGCCTGCGGCCGGCGCGGGTTCCGGCGCGCAGCGCCGGAACCTCGTTGCAGGCTAGTTCTTCAGCAGTTCCCGGAACATGGCCACCTTGATGGGGTGCAGGAGGTGGTCGCCCAGGCCGCGCAGGCCCACGCTGGTCTTGCCCTGCTCCTTGGCCAGCTCCAGGTACTGGAGCTCCTCCGGGTTCAAGGCCACGGCGATCATGGCCTTCTCCGCGAAGGCCGCGGTCCGCTCCTCCTTATCGGCCAAAGACTTGGCGCCCTTGGCGTCGAGCCCCTGGCCCAGGTTGCTGCCCACGGCGAGGACCAGGAGGTTCTGCAGGATGGTCATCGTCACCTTCTCCCGCCGGTTGTCCGTCAGCAGGGCGTCGAAGGTCACCAGGACGTCCACCCGGTCGCCGGGCTTGATGAGCGCCCTGAGCTCGGGCTCGATGCCCAGGATGGCGCCGCGGTAGCCGGGCGGGATCTTGACCCCCAGGCCGGCCTCCGGGGAGAGCGAGATCAGCGCCGACTGCGGGATCTGGTTGCCCTTGGGGATGCGGATGCGGCTGACCAGGTTGGCGATGAGCTTGATGTCCGCCGGGGTGCGCACCTCGAAGGCGTCCTGGTCCATGTACTTGCGCGGCATGCGCACGGGCTCCACCATCTCCTCCTTGATGACGGTGCGCTCCGGGATGTCCACGCGCGCGACCAGAACCTGGCCGGTCTCGTAGGACTCGCTCAAGGCCCGCTCCTTGCTGGTCAGCACCAGCAGGTAGAAGACCGCGGCCCCCACGGCCAGCGCCATCGGCACCCAGACCGCCTTCTGTTCCATGGCTGAGCAGGAGGATAGCCGCGGAACTTCTCCTTTCCATGTCCGGAGGATAAAAAGGGCGTAAAGGCCGGAAAGTGGGATATAATCTACCTGCTGTCCGATTTCCACGGGCCGAACGAGGAGAACAGATGAAGACCTTCGCCATTTTCGCAGCCGCCGTCCTGGCCGCGCCATTATCCGCCGGAGCCGTGGACTTCGACCAGAAGATCGACGTGGGCGCCGTCCTGGACCAGGCCAGGCAGGTCACCAAGGACATGCCCAGCCCCGTGGCCATGTCCACCATCGGCAACATCTGGACCGTCACGGACACCAAGGAAGCCGTCCTGGCGCCCGGGCAGAAGGAATCCGCCTACCTGGAGATGGAGAGCACCACCTACAAGGACGTCTGCGAGAACCCCTTCCCGCCCTACACCGGCCCCATCTGCCACCGGGAGGTCATGTTCCGCGACGTGCGGCGCTTCAAGCTCGTGCTGACCGAGCCCATCCCCGAAGCCTGGGGCAAGCAGACCTTCCGCCTGCGCCTGGACATGATGCGCCGCCCGACCCTGAGCATCACGGCCCTCGACAGCAGCCACGCCTGGCAGTACAAGCTGCCCGAGATCTACGAGGACGTGCTCCTGGTCACGCCCCTGCCCGCGGCCCCGGCCAACCCGGACGGGACCCCCACCATCGCCTGCCCCCAGGTCCTGATCCCGTTCTGATCAGACCGACGCTGCTTTAGGGCCGCGCCGCAGGGCCAGGAAGGCCAGCGGCCCGGAGACCATGTCCTCCAGGCCGAAGGCGCCGGCGCAGACCGCGCCGTAGATCATGAACGCCAGCTGGAGCAGGTGGGCCTTGCGCCGCGGGCCGGCGCTCATGGGATCACCCGCCGGGCGCGGATGTAGCGCGCGCGGTAGTAGTCGCTGTAGAGGCTCTCCATCACCACCACGCCGGAACTGGGCAGATGGATGAACACGCCGTTGTTGACGTAGATGCCCACGTGCCCCACGGCGCGGGAGACCTTCTCCCCGGAGAAGAAGACCAGGTCGCCCATGCGCAGGTCCTGGGAGGACTTCACCGGGTCTCCGCAGAGCGCCATCTCGCGGGAGTTGCGCGGCAGGTCCAGGCCGTTCTCCAGGAAGACCCGGCGCACGTAGTCCGAGCAGTCCTCGGGCGCGCGGCGGTCCTTCTCCTCCTCGGGCAGGTAGCTCTTGGCCGTGCGCACCACGGCCTTGGCCAGCGCCGGCACGGGCGGCAAGGCGCGCCGCGGCCGCACGGGCGGGCCCGAGGAGCAGCCCGCGGCCAGGACCGCGGCCAAGGCCGGGCCCAAAGCGCGCCGGGGCAGGATCGCGTTCACGAAGCAGGATTGTATAAAACTGAGGGCCACCTTTCAGCGCGGCACGATATGGTCTATAATGTCGGCCATGCCGGCCGCGGTGCTCATCGTCGAAGACGAGTTCCTGGTCAACGAGATGCTCTTCCGCTTGCTCTCCGGCTGGGGCTACCGGGTGCTGCGCGCGGCCAGCGCCGAGGAGGCCCTGGCCCTGCTCAAGCGCGAGAGCGCGGACCTCGTCCTGCTCGACAACGTGCTCGCCGGCATGACCGGGATGCAGGCCATGTCCGAGGTCCGGCGGCTGAGCCGGGCGAAGATCATGCTCATGACCGGGCATTACGACCCGGAGTTCGCCAAGGACGCGCGCCTCCTGGGGGCTTGCGAAGTGCTCGCCAAGCCGCTGGAGACCGAGAACCTGCGCCTGGCCTTGGAGAAGGCGCTCGCGGCCGGGCGCCAGGCCTAGAGCGTCTCCAGCTCCCCTTCCTTGGCCTGCAGCGCGGCCTGCACCGCCTCCATCCTCTCCCCGATGGCCTGGACCTGGGCGAAATCCGAGTAGAGGGCCGGGTCCGACAGTTTGGCGGCCAAGGTCTCCAGTTCCTCGTGCAGCTTGAGGACCTCGTCCTCCAGCCGGGCCTTGCGTTTGGCGCGCGCCTTCTCGTCCTTGAGCGGGGACCGCGCCCGGGCTCCCGGCTTG
>JAQUNT010000467.1 GCA_028717525.1 Elusimicrobiota bacterium | reverse complement strand
TCAGGACGCCCCGCCCTGCCACTCAGAGGACGCGCAGACGTCCGACAAGGGGGTTCCCTGCGCCTCATGCCCGCGCATCTCCGAGGACAAAATCTTCAACGACTACTACGAACGGCGCCCGGGCCACTGCCTCCCCCCGTATTTGGGGGGCTGTGCCCTACGCTACACCGTAGTCTGGTCGCATGAGTTTGTGCTGTCCAACCACTTATGGCACCAGCCAAGCTCACGCAGGCCACGCTCATCAAGCAGGAGATCGGGCGGCTGGAGAACCGCATCAAGCAGGCTCGGATCGACCGCTACGACGGCAACCTCGGCCCCGACGAGTGGGCCAAGCTCAACGGCGAGTGGCAGGCCGAGAAGGTGCGCCTTGCCGAGGCGCTGAAGCACCTGAACAAGTCCGACCCATCATCCTATCTTCCCAGCGTTCGCAAGGTGCTCGAACTCTCGAATCGCCTTAAAAACCTATACTTTTCCGCGACGAGCGAGGAGAAGCGCGAACTCGTCAACCACGTCTGCTCGAACCTAGTTTTGAAGGGAAAAAAGATCGAGTTTACATACAAGAAGCCCTTCGACCTCTTGGCCGAAGGGCTTCATTCTGCAATATGGCTGCCCGACTAGGATTCGAACCTAGAATAAGTGGTTCAGAGCCACCCGTGATACCATTTCACCATCGGGCAATGAATCGGTGAACTGCGATATTCTAGCAAAATTCCCGTGGACGGGAGCCTACAGGCTCAGGGCCAGCACCGGCGACTTCTCGATGCCGTTGCGCAGCATGGCCTGGGCCCTGCCCCTCTCCGACGGGGCCAGCGGCCGCTCTTTGACCAGCGACCGCGCCGGGGCGGGCGCCGCCCCGATCTCATACGTCCCGTCCGGCTGGCGCATGAAGACCTGCATGTCCGTCTGGCCGAAAACCATCACCTGGTCCAGGACCACGGGCGTCTGGGACCCCTTCTGCCAGGTATTCAGCAGCCCCCGGATCCGCGCCACCGGCACCGTCTTTTCCTGGGTCAGGTCCACGGCCAAGGCGCCGCGGCCCAGGCCGTGCAGCCGGCCGTGCTCCAGGATCTGCCGGTTGGCCTTCGCGATCAGCGACTCCAGCGGCAGGCTCGCGCCCGCGAAACTCTTCAGCTCCACCAGCTTATCCCCCACCACCAGATCCGGGGTCTTGCCCTCCTCGCGCACCAAGACCCGGATGTCGCTGTTGACCAGGATCAGCTTCTTGATGAGCCGCACCTCGTGCGGCTGCAGATCCGGCAGCTGGTCGAGCAGGGCCGGCTTGGCGGACAGGTCGATGCCCGTGAACACCCCGCCCTTGGAATCGTGGTAGGTGTAGATATCGTAGGGCGCCATCCGGGCCACGTCCCTCTTGAGCACCGAGATCAGGGTCTTGGAGTTTCCCATCATCGGGATCAGCCGGTCCACGTCCGCGGCGCTGCGCACCGTGCCCACCGACACCTTCGTGGCGCCGGGAGGCAGCTTCGGCGCGGAGACGTCCGAGACCGAAGCCGGCGCGGCCAAGGGCGGGCCGCGCGTGCCGGACTGGTCGAAGAACCGGCCCGAAAGCTCGCTGGAGATGTCCCGGCCCGAGACCCGGCTCGACTCCATCCGCGCCACGAGATTCTGCAGGGTACTCACCGCGGCGGCCGGCGCGTTCTGCTGCTCCGCGTTCTGCGTCAGGACCGAGGCCGGGGCCAAGGCCGGAGCGCCGGAGACCGGCATCCCGGAGATCGTCTGTCCCGCCACGGCCGCCGGCGTGTAGCCCCCTGCCGCAGGGCCGGCCAGAGCTTCCTGCGCCGTAGGGATCACGGTCGGGACCAAGGACGGCACGCCCAGCTTCGAGGTGATGGAGAGCGAGGCCCCGCCGGTGAGCGAAGGGCCGGCCAGCGAGCCCATCCGGGCGCGCGCGCCCACGGCCGCGGCCATGCTGTTGTTCACCGGCGCCACCCGCACGCGCGCCACCTCCACCGCGCCGAGGGGCGCCGCGGCGAAGAAGGCGCAGACTAGGGCCAGGAACCTCATACACTCAGAGTGTACGGCCCCCCCGGGATGCGGGGCTGGGCCGTTGGGGAAGGCGGACTGACGCAGATGACCCAGCGCCGGCTGGGCCGTCGGGCCTACTGCCAGCGGCCCATCAAGGTCTGCAGCTCGCCGACCGGATGCAGGGGCAGGGGCGGCGGGCCGCCCGCGGGCACCAGCTCCACGTTCTTGCCCTTCATCTGGATCCAGCCCTGCCAGTTGCGCACCGGCTTGCCGTCCGGCCCCACGCTCTCGCCGGCCAGGTAGGCGGTGGCCACCACGGCCCGCTTGAGCTCCAGGCCGTCGTTGCGGCGGAACCTCATGAAGAGCTCGACCAGCTGCTCCGGGTTGTCGGAGCGCTGCATGTCGCCCACCAGGTTGGCGTAGTCGCTGGCGTCCGTGTAGGCCCAGGCGTCGCCCATCAGGTAGCGTCCCGGGGCCACCGCCCGATAGCGGGCCTCCAGGGCGGCCAGCTGGCCGCGGTTGCTCCTGTCGGCGCCCTGCAGGCGGCGCGCCTCGGAGGCGTGGTCGCGCAGGAAATCCAGCACCGGCTTGAGCGCCTCCGGGTCGATGGTCTCGGCCCAGGCCGGCGGCTTGGAGTGCGCGGCCCAGAAGTTCTTGCCCGGCTCCCAGCTCTCCTTCTCGTAGATCCAGTCCGCGTGCAGGTAGGAGGCGATGAGCTGCTCCCGGCCGGCGCCCTTAAGAGCGTCCACGCCCTCGTCGGCGAGGTAGAAGCTCCCCTTCTCCTCGGTGCGCCCGATGTTGCCCAGGCCGAAGAGCTGCAGGTAGGGGCTCGGCTCGTCGTATTTGCCCCTGACGGGCACGCCCATGGCCTTCTGCGTGGCGATGACGTCGTTGACCTTCTCGCGCGTGGTGGTCATCAGCCGGTTCTGCGGGCCCAAGGCCACCGTGACCGCGGCCTTCTTGGTGTCCAGGTCGTACCACATGGCCATCTGCTCGGACCGG
>JAQUNT010000466.1 GCA_028717525.1 Elusimicrobiota bacterium | reverse complement strand
CGGCAGCAGCGGTCAGGCGGGGCTCTCGAAGCGTTCCTTGGCGACCTTCTTGATGGCTGAGGCGATGTCCGGATTGCGCTCCATGAGGAGTTCCAGGTCCGTCCGGTCCAGGGCGAAGCAGATGGTATCCTCGACGCAGACGATGGAGGCGGAACGCGGCTGCTTCAGGATCAGCGCGAGTTCCCCGAAGAAATCTCCCGGCCCCATAGACGAGAGGACCTTGCTCCCCAGGAAGCCCGGGACCCTGGCTTCCACCCGGCCGGACTCGATGACATAGAACGAGTCCCCATCGTCGCCTTTGGCAAACACCGCCTCGCCGGCGTCGAATACCAGGGCCTTGACGAAATACAAGACCTTGCGCAATTGTTCGTCGGAAAGGGAGGCGAACAGCTCCAGCTTCCGCATGGATGCTGTGAGGCGGCTTACATCCTGCCCCGAGGCGATCCCAGTGCTCAGCACCTGCATCGGGGCTCCCCTGCGGTCCGGAAGAGCGGCTGCCGCTAACGCGACCGGGCCGGCTCCTTGGCGGCCTTGCCTTTGGCCAGGGGCTTGGCGGCCGGGGCCGGCGTGGGCAGGCCCTTCTCCGGGTCGTAGTAGTCCAGGCCGGAGTGGTCGAGGACCTCCGCGTCCATCAGCACGCGCAGGGTGTTCTTGAGCTTGAGGTGCTGGATGAAGATGTCGTGCTCGGGGTCCAGGTCCGGCCGGCACTGGGGGGACTTGAAGTAGAAGGACAGCCACTCCTGGATGCCCTTCAAGCCCGCGCGCTTGGCCAGGTCCAGGAACAGGACCAGGTCCAGGACGATGGGGGCGGCGAGTATGCTGTCCCGGCAGAGGAAGTTGATCTTGATCTGCATGGGCATGTCCAGCCAGCCCGCGATGTCGATGTTGTCCCAGCCTTCCTTGGCGTCGCCCCGGGGCGGGTAGTAGTCGATGCGGACCTTGTGGTGGTACCGGCTGTAGAGCTGGGGATAGAGCTTCGGCTCCAGGATGGTGTCCAGGACCGACATCTTGCTCTTCTCCTTGGTCCGGAACGAGCCCGGGTCGTCGAGGACCTCGCCGTCGCGGTTGCCCAGGATGTTGGTGGAGTACCAGCCGCGTAGGGCCAGCATCCGGGCCTTGAGCATGGGCGCGATGGTGGTCTTCATGAGGGTCTGCCCGGTCTTGAAGTCCTTGCCCATGACGGGCGTGCCGGTCCGCTCGGCCAGCTCGACCATGGCCGGGGTGTCCACGGAGAGGTTGGGCGCCCCGTTGCCGTAGGGGATGCCCAGCTTCAGCGCCGCGTAGGCGTAGATCATGGAGGGCGGGATGGCCGGGTCGTTGGCGCGCAGGCCGCGCTCCAGGTCGGCGAGGGTCTCGTGCGAGCGGGACGGCTCCGGCAGCACCTCGGTGGAGGCGCACCAGAGCATCACCAGCCGGTCGGCGCCCGTGCGCTTCTGGAAAGCCTTGATGTCGGCCATGAGCTGCTCGGCCAGGTCCATCTTGGTGCGGCCCTTCTTCACGTGCGTGGCCTTGAGGTTCTTCAGGTAGGCCGGGTCCCAGACCGCGGGCATGGGCCGGATGGCCTCCATCTCCTTGCGTGCGGGCTCGATGGTGTGGCGGTCCAGCACTCCGGCCTTCAGGGCAGCCTCATAGGTGTTGTCAGGGAACAGGTCCCAGCCGCCGAAGACCAGGTCGTTGATGCCGGCCAGGGGGACGAAGTCCTTGATGAGGGGGGCGCGGTGCTCGTAGCGCTTGCCCAGGCGGATGGTCTGCATCTGGGTCAAGGACCCGACGAGCCGGCCCTTGCCTTTGCGGGCCAGCAGCAGGCCGGCGATGACGGTGCTGGTGATGGCGCCCATCCCGGGCAGCAGGACCCCGAGCTTGCCTTTAGCCGGCGCGATGCGGTTGGAATGCTTGTTCACGGTTGATCCTCCCGAGATAGAGCGTCATGGCGAAGAAGAGCGTGACCCCGACGGCGCCGGCCCACATGAAGGCGTACGTGCAGCCGAGCTCGGGGTTGAAATAGGCCAGCACCAGGAGCACGTAGATGAAATCGCGCTGCTCCAGGGCGGTCTCCACGCGCGCGAGCAAGGAGTCGGGGTTCTTCAAGGGCGACTCCACGGGGAGCCGGCGGCGCTCCAGCCGCTGGCGGTAGACCAAGGCCGCCGAGCCCAGTATGCCGACCATCGCGGTCACTCCGGCCAGCAGGGGCAGGACGCTTCGGTCGGCGATGGCGAAGCCCACGGCGAGGCAGCCGAAGAGGGAAACGTGGACGAGATTGTCGCCCCAGAAGTCGATGTCGCCGCCCAGGGCGCTCTCCTGGAAGCGGATGCGGGCGAGTTCCCCGTCGCAGCCGTCCAGAACGGAGTGCAGCCAGACCAGGAGCGCGCCGGCCATGTGGGCGCCCCAGGAGTGGGCCAGGAAGAAGGACGTCCCCAGCAGGCCGACCAGGCAGCTCAGGACCGTCATCATGTTGGGCGAGACCGGGGTCTCCAGGAGCGAGCGGGATATGGCCAGGGAGATGTGGCGGTCGAAGTGGCGCGCCATGAACCCGTCCTGGCTCTTGGTCCCCGTGGCCAGCAGCCATTCCACGGTGGGGGCGTTCTGGATGGGATGCCGCAGGGCGATGCTGGTGCCCGCGGGCAGCGGCCGCTCGCGGCAGGGCGCGGCTTCATCGCCCTCGGCGGGCACGACCTGGACCACGGAAGCCTTGCCGTCGTCGAGGTACGCGGTGCGGCCGCGGTGGGGATGGGAGACGATGTGGGCCAGGGTTTCGACCCGCAGCAGATGGCTGCCGGAGACCACCACATAGGGAGGCCGGCACTGCGGCGCCGCGCCGCCGATGCTTCGGCTGCTCCAGAGGGCCTTCAGCCCCGCGGGCAGCCTCAGCCCGTCGAGAGTCTTCGCCGCCTGGTCCGCGGAGACCCAGACCTGCCGCAGGCCGGCCCGGCTCAGGGTGTGGAGTTGGCGCTCCAGGACGGTCAGGCCGCCGGCGCGCAGCGTCAGCAGG
>JAQUNT010000465.1 GCA_028717525.1 Elusimicrobiota bacterium | reverse complement strand
CATCTGCTTCGGGATGGGGACCACCTTCCGCTCCGCTCTGCGGCACCCGGGACTGGTCGAGGCCGTGGACCTGGTGCCTTCCGTGTTCAAGGCCTTCCCGTTCTTCTATCCCGACGCGGCGCGCTGCCTCTCCGACCCGCGGGCCGCGCATTTCGTCAACGACGGGCGCAACCATCTGCTGCGCTCGCGCGGCGGATACGACGTGATCATCGTCGACCCCTCGCCGCCCCTCTATGCCGCCGGGACGGTGAACCTCTACAGCCGGGACTTCTTCGAGCTGGCGCGCCGGCGCCTGCGGCCCGGGGGAATCGTGTCGGTCCTGCTGCCCGAATACCCGGAGACCGACTTCAAGATGGTCATGAAGAGCTTCATCGCCGCCTTCCCTCACAGCCAGATGTGGTTCGCCTCGCCCGCGAAGAAGGGGCTCGTCATGCTGGGCAGCGACCGGACCCTGCCCGAGGACCGCGGGCGCGTGCGCCGGCGGCTGCGGGACCCCGGCCTGCGCGAGGACGTCGCCGAGCTCGTCGCGACGGGCATCAGCGCGGCCTCATTCTGGGACCTCTATCTGGGCCCCGGGGAGCGTTTCCAGGACTACCTCGCCCGCAGCCCCGAGATCACCGATGAGTTCCCGCGCCTGGAATACCCCTACTTCCGCTCCAAGACGCGCGCCTACTACAAGCACCCGGCCATCCTGCTCTAGCGCCGGCACGGATCGCGGCCGCCAGCCCAAGGACCATGCGACAAGCCCCACGACGGAGACTTTGAGAATCCGCGATTGAAGGGTTCACCCCCCGCCGAAGACCGTGTGGCGGGGGCTTGGGGGAATTCCCCTGGAGGGTGCATCTCCCTCCGGCCCGTTCCAGCGGAAGCGCCAGCCCTCGATGCGAGATTTGTCGTCGAACCGCTCCAGGTCCCGGTGCAGGCGGCCCAGGCTCCAGGGCATGGAGGCGGCCGCGGTCAGCAAGGCTAGGGCCGCGGCCACGGCGCGCCATCTGCCTCTGCTCTTCTCCAGCAGGCGTTGCGTGGCGATCAAGGCGATCGCTAGAGCCGCGTAGAAGGCGGCCGCGTCCAAGAACGCGATGATCAGCAGGCACAAGGCCATGGCCAGCCCCATGCCCATGATGACCAGGTCCAGGATGACGAAGGGCAGGGCCAGGACCAAGAGCACCGCGGCCAGCCATGTGCTGCGCCGCCTCCAGGCCCGGACGCAGGCGACGGCCAAGCCCCAGCCCGCGGCCAGGAAGAACAGGACCGTGACGGAGAGGACCCAGCCCTCCATGGCATGAGCGATGCCGCAGACCAAGGCCGCGAGCGCGGCCAGCCAGAAGCTCCGGCGGCTCACCGCAGGGCCGGGTCCGCGGCGTGCGCGGCCGCGAAGCCGCGCGCGCGCAGCTTGCAGGAGTCGCAGCGGCCGCAGGGCCGCCGGCCGCCGGCGTAGCACGACCAGGTGAGCTCCAAGGGCACGCCCAGGCGCAAGGCCAGGCGCACGATGCCCGCCTTGTCGAGCCTCTGCAGGGGGGCGAGCACGGAAAGCCTCTTGCCCTCGGCCCCGCGCCGCGTGCCCAGGTGAGCCGCCTTGGCGAAGGCCGCGATGAACTCGGGCCTGCAGTCCGGGTAGCCGGAGAAGTCCTGGGCGTTGCTGCCGATGACCACGGCCTCGGCGCCCTTCGCGTCGGCCAAAGAGATGGCCAAGGACAGGAACACCGCGTTGCGGCCCGGCACGTAGGTGGATGGGATACGGCCCTTGCCGATGCGCCGCGCCGGGATATCGGGCAGGCTCCGGGAACGGTCCACCAAGGAGCTGGACCCGAGCCAGGGCAGGCGCAGGCCCAGCCGCACGAACTCCGCCCCGGCCCGCCGGGCCACGGCGCGGGCGGCGCGCAGCTCGCGCGCGTGCCTCTGCCCGTAGTGCGCGCTCAGGGCCACGGCCTCGTAGCCTCGGCCGCGCGCCCAGTACAGGGCCGTGGCCGAGTCGAGCCCGCCGGAGAGCAGGACTACGGCGCGCTTCACGGCGCCTTTCCGGCCGGCTTGGCCGGGAACTTGCCCATCAAGGCGTCGCTGCAGATGCGCGCCAGCTCCGGCGTGGTGCGCTCCGCCTTCATGAGCCACTCCAGATAGCCCGGCTCCTTGCGCGCCACCTCCTCCAAGGTCAAGGTGCGGTGCTTGCCGAAGTTGAAGGCGGCCTTGCCGTTGCGCCAGACCAGCTTGCCCTGGCCGTCCACCCCGGAGCTGTCGCGCTCCTGGCAGAAGGCGGCCAGCCCCGCCATGTCCTTGGGCAGGTCCGGATAGCGCTCCAGCTGGGCCCACAGCACGTCGCTGGAGGCGCGCATGTCCGCCTCGGCCCGGTGCGCGTCCTCCAGGGATTTGCCGCAGTACATCTTGTAGGCCGCGGTCAGGTTGCGCGGCTCCATGCGGTGGAAGATGGTCAAAGCGTCGACCAGGCTGCGGCTGGCCGTGGTGAAGGTGATGCCCGCGCGCCGGAACTCGGCCGTGAGCATGGGGACGTCGAAGCGCACGATGCCGAAGCCGGCCAGGTCCGCGTCGCCGATGAAGTCCAGGAGCTTGGGCGCCAGGGCCGCGAAGGCCGGCTGGCCGCGCACCATCTGGTTGGTGATGTGGTGCACGGCCGTGGCCTCGGCCGGGATGGGCATGCCGGGGTCTACCAAGGAGGCGAAGACATCCTCCCGGCCGTCCGGGTCCCGGCGCAGGAAGGCGAGGTCCACGATGCGGTCGTGGTCCGGGGCCACGCCGGTGGTCTCCAGGTCGAAGAATACGACGGGCTTGCGCAGGTTAATCATGGTTGCTCCTCAAGAGAGTAGACGTTCCGCACAGGCCCGGCCGTCCAGGAGCGCCTCCTCCATGAACGAGTACTTCCAGGCCCCGTAGCGCCCGATGGACTCCGCGCCCAGCCGGCCCAGCTCCGCGAAGATGGCGGCCAAGGCGGGGCCGCGCTGAAAGTCGTAGAGCACGTAGCCGTAGGGTATGGCCAGCCATTC
>JAQUNT010000464.1 GCA_028717525.1 Elusimicrobiota bacterium | reverse complement strand
CCGGCGCCGGCAGCAGGAAGGCCAGAACGGCCGCGAGCCGCAGCGCGGCGCCGGACTTCTTCATCCCGCCTGTTCTGGCCATGCCATAGCTTAGGCCGCTAGGCCCAGAAAATCAGGGGCCCGCGGGCCCACAGCGCGTCTGGGCCCAAGGACCCAGGGAGGATGGGACCAAAGGCCCATAGGCCGCCTCGGCCGCCTAAGAGCTATAATTGCCGCATGCAGGGCTTCTTCGGCCTGATGAGCGCCAGTTCCGTGGCCTACGCCATCATGGTCATCAGCCTGGTCGGGGCCCTGGGGCTGGCCGCGGGCAACATCCGCGTCCGCAAGGTCAACCTGGGCATCGCCGGAGTGCTCTTCAGCGGCATACTCTTCGGCCATTTCGGAATCACGGTCAACTCCGAGGTCCTCGAGTTCCTGCGCGAGTTCGGGCTCATCCTGTTCGTCTACACCATCGGCATGCAGGTGGGGCCCGGCTTCTTCTCCTCGCTCAAGCGCGAAGGCCTCAGGCTCAACCTCATGGCCGCGGGGGTGGTCCTGCTGGGCGCAGCCCTGACCGTCGCCCTCAGCCGCTTCTGCGGCATCGGCATGCCGGCCGCGGCGGGCATCTTCTCCGGAGCCACCACCAACACGCCTTCCTTGGCCGCGGCCCAGCAGGCCCTCAAGGACCTGGGGACCATGGGCGAGGAGGCGGCCAAGCTCCCGGGCATCGGCTACGCCGTGGCCTATCCCTTCGGCATCCTGGGCACCATCCTGGTCATGATCCTGGCCCGGCTGTTGTTCCGGGTGGACATGGCCGCGGAAGCCCGGTCCGACGGCGGGGCCCCGGCGGCGGCGCTGACCCGCCTCAACATCAAGGTCGAGAACCGCAACCTGGAGGGCCTGCCCATCGCGCGCGTCCCGGCCCTGGAGAGCTTGGGGGTGCGCTTCTCACGCATCCTGCACGACGGCCGGCAGAGCGTGCCGGCCAGCGACACCATCCTGCACCTGGGCGACGTCCTGCTGGCCGTGGGGACCAAGGCCAGGCTCGACGAGCTGGCCTTGGTCATGGGCCGGCCGGCGGAGGTGGACCTCACGAGCCTGCCCAGCCCCATCACCTCCGCGCGCATCATCGTCACGCGGCCCGAGGTGCTGGGCCGCAGCCTCGCCGAGCTGGGCCTGGCGGACAAGTACGGGGTCGTCATCACGCGCGCGGCCCGCGCCGAGATCGAGTTCGTGGCCGTCTCCGACTACACCTTGCACTTCGGCGACGCCCTGCTGGCGGTGGGGGAGCAGGAGGCCGTGGCCAAGGTCGCGGAACTGCTGGGCAACTCGCCGCGCACCCTCAACCACCCCCAGCTCATCCCGGTCTTCATCGGCATCGCTTTGGGCGTGCTGCTGGGCTGCGTCCCCTTCTCCTTGCCCGGCATCTCCGCCCCGGTGCGCCTGGGGCTGGCCGGCGGGCCGCTGGTGGTGGCCATCCTGCTCTCGCGCGTGCGGCAGATCGGCCGCCTCTCCTGGTACATGCCCATCTCCGCCAACTTCATGCTGCGCGAGCTGGGCATCATCCTCTTCCTCTCCTGCGTGGGCCTGCGCGCGGGCGGCAACTTCGTGGAGACCCTCACCAGCGGGCACGGCCTGCGCTGGCTGGCCTGCGGCGCCTTGATCACCTTCCTGCCTCTGGCCCTGGCGGCCTTGGTGGCGCGGCTGAAGTGCCGGCTCGACTACTTCTCCATCTGCGGCCTGCTCGCCGGCAGCATGACCGACCCGCCGGCGCTGTCCTTCGCCAACTCCTTGGCTCCCTCCAGCGCCGCCTCCATCGCCTACGCCACGGTCTACCCCCTGGTCATGCTCCTGCGCGTGGTCTGCGCGCAGGTCCTGGTGTTGTCCTTCTCCTAGCGCTCATCGTGTCTCGAAGAGCCCGGCTGTGGCTGATCGGCGGCCTGGCCTTCGGCGCGCTCCTGTTCCTGTATTGGCCGCTCCTGGGCCAGCCCTTCATCCGCGATGACATCGACATCCAATGGACCTTGTCCCGTGACCGCAGCGTGCCCGAGCGTCTGGTGCTGCGCGACCTTTTCTCCCGCTGCATGCTGCCGCATTTCTTCCGGCCCTTCGGCGCTCCGGTCTTCTTCTTGTTCCACAAGGCCTTCCGCCTGGACCCGGCTCCGCTGCGGGCCGCGATACTCTGCCTCTCCCTCTGCGGCGCCTATCTCATCGGCCGGGTCTCCGCGAAGCTGTCATCCAACACCGCGGTCGGCTGCTTCTCGGGCGGGCTCTACGCCCTTTCTTGGATCCATTGGAGCGGCGCGTCCATGACCGCGAACCTTCCCGGAGGCATCGCGCAGGTCCTGTTCTGGCTGTCTTTGCATCTGTTCTTGAGGGAGGACGCGGGGCGCGGGATCGCGTCCATCCTGGGCAGCCTGCTGCCGGTCACTGTGGCTCTGGGGTTCAAGGAGGATGTCATCGTCTTCCCGGTCTTCCTGCTGGTCCTCGGGCGCATGTCCCGGCCGCTGGGTGCCGTCCTCCTGGCCTGGGCCGGCGGCTATCTTCTGGTCCGGCACTTCCTGCTGCCGAACTCATTCTTGAGCGAAGCCAGCTACTTCCATCTCGACCGCGCGGCGCTCTTGAGCTGGAAGACCTACGCGGACGCGGTCGCCTTGTGCCTGGAGCAGTTCCGTCATCCTGTGCTGACGCGGACCGCTTGGGATGCGCTCGCTCAGAAAGCCGGCGCGGCCCCTGGGCGGACGGCCCTCTGGCTGGCGACGGCTGGGCTCGCCGGATATGCCTGCGGGGGATGCTTCCGGAAGGTCACGCTGGAGCAGATCCGTTCCGGGAGGGCTCGGGTCCGCCGCGGCGCGCAGCTGGCGGCTCTGAGCAGCGCGGGCTTTTTCGCCGCAGTGCTGCCTTACGCGGCGTTCGCGGCGATCGGCCCCTGGGGCGTGCACCGGCTCTCATTGGCTTGGGGCGCGTCCTGCATCGGCCTGGGCGCCGGGGCGTATGCGGCGAGCCGGGGGCTGGTCTGCCAAGGAGCATGGGCGCG
>JAQUNT010000463.1 GCA_028717525.1 Elusimicrobiota bacterium | reverse complement strand
GCCGCCGCCGGCCGCTGGGCCGGCGCGGAGGCGAGCTGCTTCGGCGTGCCTCTGGTGGCCGCCTTCGGTTTCGTCGGCGAGCTCTTCCTCAACGCCCTCAAGATGCTCATCGTCCCGCTCATCGCCTCCTCCATGATCGTCGGCGTGGCCGGCCTCGGCTCGGGCAGCCTGGGGCGCCTGGGCGGCAAGACCCTGGGCCTCTACGCCCTGACCAGCCTCTGCGCCATCGCATTGGGCTTGGGGCTCATCAATCTGGTCGAGCCGGGCCTCGTGGGCGGCCAGCCGGCGCGGGACCTCCTGGCCCTGGGCGCCCGGCCTGACGAAGTGACGCGGGCCGTGGGCGGGCGGGGCGCGGCGGACATCGTGGGCGTCTTCCTGCGCATGCTTCCCCCCAACGTCGTGGCCGCAGCCTCCGACAACGCCGAGATGCTGGGGCTCATCGTCTTCAGTCTGCTCTTCGGCGCTTTCATCCCCCGCCTGGAAGCCCGGCACTCGGCCGCGCTCATGGATTTCTGGCAGGCGGTCTTCCAGGTCATGATGCGCATGACCGGGCTCGTCATGTCCTTCGCCCCCATCGGGGTCTTCGCCTTGGTGGCGCGCGTGGTCGCCAAGGCCGGCTTCGCCGCGGCCCAACCCCTGGCCGTCTTCGCGCTCCTGGTCCTGGCGGGGCTGGCCGTCCACATGTTCCTCGTGCTGCCCCTGACCATCCGCCTCTTCACCGGCCTGCGTCCCTGGGCCATCTTCCCCGCCTTGGGTCCCGCCCTGCTGACCGCCTTCTCCACGGCATCCTCCACCGCCACGCTGCCGGTCAACATGGAGTGCGTGGAGAGGCGGGCCGGAGTCTCCAACCGCGTATGCAGCTTCGTGCTGCCTCTGGGGGCCACCATCAACATGAACGGCACCGCCCTCTACGAGTGCTCCGCGGTGCTCTTCCTAGCCCAGGCCTACGGCCTGCGCCTGGGCCTGGCCACCCAGTTCCTCGTCGTGCTCCTGGCCCTACTGACCTCGGTGGGGGTCGCCGGCATCCCGGCCGCGTCCTTGGTCGCCATCGCCGTCATCCTGCAGGCCGTGGGCCTGCCCGCGGAGGCGGTGGGGGTCCTGCTGGTCTTCGACCGCGTCCTGGACATGGCCCGCACCAGCGTCAACATCTTCGGCGACGCCTGCTGCGCCGTCATCGTGGCCCACAGCGAGGGCGAGAAGGTCCTGCGGGCGGCGGGACCGGTCAGCGGCTGAGGCGGCCCCTACGGGAGGACGCTGTCCTTGTCCCAGTGCACGAAGTTGGGATGCCCCACGTCCGGAGGCACCAGCTTGAGGTCCCCGATCCGGGTGGAGTGGTTGATGTCCGGCCCCACCACCTTCACCCCCACCGGGAAGGCGTCCCGGATCACGGCCCGGGCCTTGGCCCGGGCCGTGGCCGCGTCCGCGCCCGGGAACAGGCCGGTGCCGACCGTGCCCCGGGGATAGCCGATGTCCCAGCCGGTCCGGCCCTGGCTGAGCGTGAAGGTCATCCCGTTGTAGACCAGCGACTCCTGCTTCTCCATGGTCAAAGTGGGCATGGTCCCTCCTAGTTCAGCCGCCGCAGCACGGTGACGCAGTTGGTCACGGCCGAGCCGCCCACGTTGAAGGCCACGCCGACATCGGCCTTCTTGGCCTTGACGCCGATGGGCTCGTCCACCAGCTGCTTGTAGACGAGCGCGTGCATGGAGGCCCCGGTCGCGCCGACCGGGTGGCCCTTGGACTTGAGCCCGCCTGAGAGGTTGACCGCGACCTTGTCGTCTCGGGTGAAGCGCCCCTCCGCGTACTCTCGGCCGGCCTGGCCGTCCTGGGCCAGGCCCAGGGCCTCGGTGGAGAGGATCTGGTTGATGGTGAAGCAGTCGTGCACCTCGGCGAAGTCCACGTCCCGGGCCGTGATGCCGGCCTCCTTGTAGGCCTTGCGCGCCGCGTCCTTTCCGGCGCTGAGCTCGTGCATGTTGGGCCGCACGCCGATGGGCAGGCGCTCCACCGAGTGCCCGATGCCCGCGATCTCGGCCGCCTTCTTGCCGTGCTTGCGCGCGCGCTCGGTGGAGGTCACCACCAAAGCCGCCGCGCCGTCGGAGACCAAGGAGCAGTCGTGCAGGCGCAGGGGCTTGGCGATCATCATGTTCTTGGACTTGCCGCGCTCGTCGAGCGCGCAGAGGGCCTTGAGGGCCTCGACGGTGGACGGCCCCTTCTTGGCGTGGGCCAGGGGGTTCTCCGCGCCGTTGCGGTAGCCCAGGGCGGCCACCGAGAACAGCATCCTCTCGAAGTCCTCGTCGCTGATCTTGTGCTTGGCCTGGTAGCCCTTGGCGTACTCCGCGAAGAGCATGGGGAAGGACATGCCGCGCGAGCCCTCGCTGGGCCAGTGCGAGCAGCAGGCCAGCACGTGCGTCATCTGCGGCGTGGGCAGCAGGTTCATCTTCTCCACGCCGATGACCAGGACGTTCTGGTGCCGGCCGGCCTCCACGCTGTAGACCGCGTCGTAGAGCGCCACGGTGGAGGAGGCGCAGGCGCACTCCGTGCGCGTCATGGGCTTGAAGCGCAGGGAGGGGTGGATCTCCGCGGCCAAAGGCGCCACGTGCTCCTGATTCAGGAATGAGGCTGGGGAGCAGGAGCCGACGTAGACCGCGTCGATGTCCTCGGGGGCCACGTCCGCGTCCTTTATGGCGCCGCGGCCGGCCTCGATGAGCAGGTCGTAGTAGGTCTTGGTGTCCGTCATGAGGCCCGTGGCCGGGTCCTTCTTGACGAAGACGCCGAACTCCGTGTTGTAGGCTCCGATGATGCTGGCTTTGCTCATGATATGGCCCCCTTACTTGGCGATGCCCTTGGAATAGCAGAGGCCCCCGGTGATCTCGAGGGTCGTGGCGTTGATGGCCTCGTTCTCGACCGCGTGGCCGATCAGCGAGGCGATCTCGTCCGGCTCGACGAGCCGGCCCAGATGCACGTCGGCCAAGATGCTCTTTAGAGCATCTTGGTTCATGCCCTTGACCATGGGGGTGGCGGTG
>JAQUNT010000462.1 GCA_028717525.1 Elusimicrobiota bacterium | reverse complement strand
TACGAGCTGGTCCGGCGCACCGCCGAAGGCCTGGCGCAGTTCCGAGACCGGCCCATGCTGATCTGCTGGGGCGGTATGGATTTCGTCTTCGACCGGCACTTCCTCGACGAATGGACGCGCCGTTTCCCAAAGGCGGAAGTGCACCGCTTCGCGGACGCCGGGCATTACGTCCTGGAGGACGCCGGCGAGCAGATCATCCCGCTGGTCAAGGATTTCTTGGCCAGGCATCCCATCATCTGATATGGCGCTCCTGAGCGTTTCCGAGCTGCTGAGCCAGGCCGCGGCGCGGGCCGGGGAGCGGCCCGCGGTCATCGCCGCCGGCCGTGTCATCTCCTTCCGCGAGCTCGACGAGCGCTGCTCCCGGCTGGCCGAAGGCTGGGCCGCGCGCGGCGTGGGGCCGGGGACGCGCGCCGCTCTGCTGGTACCGCCCGGCATCGAGTTCGTGTCCCTGGCCTTCGCCCTCTTCCGCTGCGGCGCGGTCCCGGTGCTCATCGACCCGGGCATAGGCTGGAGGAACATGGGGCGCTGCCTGGATGAGGCCGAGCCGGAGGTCTTCATCGGGTCGGCCAAGGCGCAGGCCGCGAGGCTGATCGGGGGATGGGGGAAACGGAGCATCAAGACGGTGTTGTCCCCCGACGGCACGGCCGCCCCCCGTGGGGGGGCGGCCGGGGTCCGGACCTGCGGTCCGGACCTGCAGGACGGCAAGATGGCGGCCATCCTCTTCACCTCGGGGAGCACGGGCGCTCCCAAGGGCGCGGTCTACACCCAATCCATCTTCGCGCACCAGGCTGAAATGCTGCGCGAGCACTTCGGCATCGAGCCGGGTGGCTTTTCCGTGGCCACCTTCCCGCTCTTCGCACTCTTCGACGTGGCCCTGGGGCAGAGCACCATCATCCCGCGCATGGACGCCACCCGGCCGGCCCAGGTGGACCCGCTGGAGATCGCGCTGCCCATCCAGAAGCACGGCGCGGTCCAGCTCTTCGGCTCTCCGGCCCTGCTCGACACGGTGGGCCGTTACGGCGAGCGCCACGGGGTCTGCCTGCCCAGCCTCAAGCGCGTGCTTTCCGCCGGAGCCCCGGTGCCGGCCAAGGTGCTGGCGCGCCTGGCGCGCATGCTGCCGCCCGGAGCGGAGATCCACACTCCGTACGGAGCCACGGAAGCCCTGCCCGTGGCCTGCATCACGGCCGCGGAGGTCCTGGGCGAGACCGCGGCGCTGACCGCCCAGGGACGCGGCATCTGCGTGGGCCGGCCCTGGCCCGGGATGCAGGTCAGCATCATCGGCATCAGCGACGAGCCGATCCCGGCCTGGTCGGACGGGCTCTGCCTGCCGCGGGGCATGACCGGCGAGATCGTGGCGGCGGGCCCGGTGGTCACCCGCGAGTATTTCCGCAGATCCCGCGACACGGCCCTGGCCAAGATCCCGGACCAGGCCGGCGTGCGCCACCGCATGGGCGACCTGGGCTATCTCGACGCGTCGGGCCGCTTGTGGTTCTGCGGGCGGAAGAGCCATCGGGTAGGCGGGCTCTTCACGATCCCCTGCGAGGGGGTCTTCAACGGGCACCCGGGGGTGCGGCGCAGCGCCCTGGTGGGCGCCGCGTCCGGCCCGGTCCTCTGCGTGGAGCTCGAGGCCGGGGCGCGGGAGGAGGAGGTCCGGCGGGAGCTCCTGCAGCTGGCGCAGCGCTTCGAGCACACCAAGCTCATCCGCACCGTGCTGTTCCATCCGCGCTTCCCGGTGGACGTGCGGCACAACGCCAAGATCGCCCGGGAGAAGCTGGCGGTCTGGGCCGAGGGGAGGCTCACATGAAGGTCATGGTGACGGGCGGCAGCGGTTTCGTGGGCGGGGCGGTGGCGCGTCTGCTGCGCCGCCACGGCCACGAGGTGCGCTGCCTCCTGCGCAGCCGCCACCCGGAGCTGGCCCAGGACGGCGTGCTGGAGTTCCCCGGAGACCTTCTGGACATGGATTCGGTGCGCGCCGCCTGCCGCGGCGCCGACGCCGTGGTGCATTGCGCCGCCAAGGTGGGGATCTGGGGGCCTCTGGAGGAGTACTACAAGGCCAACGTCACCGGCACGGGCAACGTGCTGCGCGCCTGCCAGGAGGTGGGCATACAGAGGCTGGTCTACACGAGCTCTCCCAGCGTCGTGTTCAGCGGCGAGGACGTCGAGGGTTGGAACGAATCCGCGCCCTATCCGCGGTCCTTCGATTCCCACTACTCCCGGACCAAGGCCATGGCCGAGGAGATGGTGCTCTCCAGCAACACGGCCAGCCTGGCCACCGTCGCCCTGCGGCCGCACCTGGTCTGGGGGCCGGGCGAGGACAAGCTCGTGTCCCGGCTCATCGAGAAGGCCCGCGGCGGCGAGCTGCGCCGCATCGGAAGCCTCAACAAGAAGGTGGACATCACCTTCGTCGAGGACGCGGCCGAGGCGCACCGGCTGGCCCTGGAGAGGCTGGCCCCGGGCTGCGCCATCGCGGGCAAGGCTTGTTTCATCAGCGCAGGCGAGCCTCGTCCGGTCTGGGACGTCATCAACGCCATCCTCCTGGCGGCGGGGCAGGAGCCCGTCACCAAGACGGTGAGCCCCGTGGCGGCCAAGCTGGCGGCCTGGAGCTACGAGAGCCTCCATTCGGCGGGCCGGCGCGCCGGGGAGCCCAAGCTGACCCGCTTCCTGGTCCAGCAGCTGACCACGGCGCATTGGTTCGACATCTCGGCGGCGCGGCGCGACCTGGGCTACGCCCCCCAGACGAGCTTCGCCGCCGGCCTGGAGAGGCTGCACGCCTGGTTCGCGCAGAAGACGGAGCCCGCGGGGGTGTAAGACATGCGGAAACGGAAAGCGACGGTCCTGCTGCTGGTCGTTGACGCCGTGGGGGCGGAGACCCTGGATTTCCTCCTGGACCATCATCCGGGCCGGCTCAATCTGCCCAACTTCTCGCGCCTGGGCCTGGGCCGGATCGCGGCCCCGCGGCACCGCGGTCGCCTGGGACGCGACGGCCGCAGGACCTGCGCCGTGCGCCTGAGCCAGTCCTCCGCC
>JAQUNT010000461.1 GCA_028717525.1 Elusimicrobiota bacterium | reverse complement strand
GGCACCATCGACTTCAAGAAGAAGGTCGTGACCCTGACCGCCCCCGAAGGCGACGTGCAGGTCTTCCGGCTGGGCGAGGAAGAGAAGGACTGACGGCGAGCGGGAGAATGCAATGACTATGAAGCGACCCCCTATCCTGAGGCGGTCTTTGGCCGCGGCTGTGGCTCTGGCTCTGATCTGCCCCGAGGGCCTGCCCGTCCGCGGCGCCGCGGCGGAGGCGTCGTCTGTCGTCGAGGGGCTCAGCGTCGGCTACGACACGGTCACCATCAAGCTCAGCGCTTCGGCGCCGTACAACGGTATCCTCATCGCCAACCCCCCGCGCCTGGTCGTCGAGCTCCTCGACGCCGAGGACCAGGTGGGCACGGCGGAGCTCGCCGGCAAGGGGCGCTTCCTCAAGCGCGTGCGCGTGGGCCAGTTCCAGCGCTCCCCCAAGATGATCTCGCGGGTCGTCATGGACCTCAATGAGATGGCCGGCTACCGCATCACCCAGTCCGACCATTCTTTGGTCGTCTCCTTGGTCTCCGAATCCGCCGCGGACCAGGCCGCGCAGGCTGTGCCCGCCCAGGTCGAAGCGCCCGCGGCGGCGCCTCAGGCCCCGGTCGCGGTCGAGGCCGCGGCCCCGGTGGCGGCCGCCCCCGTTCCCGCGGCCAAGCCGAAGGTCCAGCTCCGGGACGTGGCCGCCGAGCGCCCGGCCGCGGCCAGGCCGAGGGCCGCCGCGGATGACGACGAGGCCGTGACCCGCGCCTCGGGCCTGGCCAGGCGCGTGACGCGCACCGACATCATGAACCGTCTGCCCCGCGACCTGGTGACCTTGGACTTCGACGGCACCGACATCCGGGATGTCTTCAAGCTCCTCGCGGCCAAGGCCCGGGTCAACATCATCTTCGGCAGCGACGTGACGGCCGTGCCGCCCCTGACCCTGCACCTCAGCGATGTGCCCTTCAACGAGGCGGTGCAGACCATCCTGTCCATGAGCGGCCTGGTCACCATGCAGGTCGGCGACAGCATCGTGCGCGTGATGACCCCCGCGCAGATGGCCAAGGAGCGCAGCACGGCGACGACCCTGACCAAGATCATCCCGCTCAACTACACCAAGGCCTCCGAGATCCTCCCGGCGCTGACCGCCGTGCGCTCGGCCGAGGGACGCCAGGGCACGGCCACCGCCGACCTCAAGACCAACTCCCTGATCCTGACCGAGTCCCCGGACGGCATGGCCACCGAGGAGCGGCTCATCGCCCAGCTCGACGTGCGGCCCAAGCAGGTCCTCATCGAGGCCAAGCTCATCGAGGTTACCCTGAGCAACAGCCTGGACTTCGGCATCCAGTGGAACTACTTCTCCGCCGACCAGGGCAAGGCCTTCGGCAAGAACGGGGTCACCACCATCGGCGCCCCGCTGGGCGTCGCGACCGGGAAGACCACTCCCTTCGACCTCAACAGCGTCGCCGGGATGGATGCCACCCGGATCGCCAGCGCCAACAGCCCGTTGGGGGCCACCACCGGCGGCACCGGGGTCAACCTCCCCGCCTCGCAGGTGCTCGGCGCCCTGACTCTGGGACGCATCACCAACAACCAGATCCTCAACATGACCCTGACCGCGGCCGCCACCCAGGGCAAGGTCAAGGTCCTCTCCGACCCGAAGATCGCGACCCTCAACAACCAGCCCGCCAACATCAACGTCACCACCCAGTATCCCTACGTGACCACCAGCATCGCCTCGACCGCGGGCGGCGCGGTCTCTTCGCAGGTCACCTACGTCTCCGTGGGCATCCAGCTCACCGTGACGCCGACCATCAACGCCGACGGCCGCATCACGCTGCTGGTCAACCCGGTGGTCAGCCAGCCCTCGGCCACGGCCCCGACCGCGACGGGCGGGGCGCCCGGAATCGACTCGCGCCAGGCGACGACCACGGTGCTCATACGCGACGGCGAGACCATCGTCATCGGCGGCCTCATCAGCGACCACATGGAGAATAATGTCTCCAAGATCCCGCTGCTTGGGGACATCCCGATCCTGGGCTGGCTCTTCCGCAGCAAGCACGTCAAGCGCACGAGGACCGAGCTGCTCATCTTCGTGACGCCGAAGGTGCTGGCGGACTGACCGGGGCGTGCTGGCCCTCTTCCCGGGACTTCTGGCCGTCCTGGGACCCCTGCTGAGCGGGGCCTGGGACCTCTGGGCGCAGTCCCTGCTCCTGCTGGCCGCCCTCGCGGTCACGGCCTCGTGGCTCTGCGTCCGGCTGCTGCGCGGCTGCCTGCCCGTGCCGCCCCGGCCTTTGCTGGCCTGGACCGCGGGCCTGGCCGCCTGGGGGGGGCTGTGCGCCTATGCCGGGCCCCTGCCCGCCTACGCGGCCCCGGCCTGGAACGTCTGGCTGGCCGGCTTGGGCGTGCTGCTGGCCTACTCGGTGATGCCTGAAGAGCAGCGCCGGCGCGTGGACCTCGGGATGCGGGCCGTGGCCTGGGTCTTGGTCCTGCTGGCCGTCTACCAGCGCTTCGGCCAGGGCCTGGGGCGTCCGCCGGCGAGCCTCCTCAACGTCAACGTCTTCGCCGGCGCCATCCTGCTCTTCCTGCCCCTGGCCGCGGCGCAGAAGGACTGGCTCCTGGCGGGCCTGCTCCTGCTCTGCCTGTACTGGGCGCACAGCGTCGGCGCCTGGCTGGGCTTGGCCGCGGCCGTCCTGATCGTGCGCCGCGGCGGCCGGCCGGCCGCCGTGGCGGGGGCCGCGGTGCTGGTCGTGTGCCTGGCCCTGCTCGCGGCCCGGCTGGGGACCGCCCCGGCGCACGACCGCTGGACCTGGTGGGCGGCCGCGGCGCGCATGACCCTGGACCGGCCCTGGCTGGGCTTCGGCCCCGGGACCTTCGCCTACGTCCTGCCCGCCTACGTCGACCCCGGCCGGCCGCTGGCCAGCCTCTTCGCGCACCAGCACATCCTGGAGACCGCCGCGGAGCAGGGCTGGCCTTTCCTGGCGGCCTGGCTGGCCGGGCTGCTGTGGATCCTCAGGCGCGGGCCGGCCGCGGCGCGCGCCGGCGCCGCGGCCCTGCTGATCCAGTCC
>JAQUNT010000460.1 GCA_028717525.1 Elusimicrobiota bacterium | reverse complement strand
GGGAGCGAGAACATCAAGGACGCCACCCCGGAGACATGCGGTGCGGACATGCTGGTGCCCTGGTAGCCGCCGTAGGTGTCTCCCGCCGCCCCGACGTCCACAGGGACCTTGAGCCCGGAGTTCAAGGTGGAGAGCACCTGCTTCTTGCTGTCTGTTCCAGCCGGGTCGTTGCCGCCGGGGGCCGCGATGGCCACCGCGCTGCCGTAGTTGCTGTAGAAGGCCTTCTCCCCGGCGGGGCCCACGGCCGCCACGGTGATGACGCCGGAACAGCTGGCCGGGGTCTTGGGAGCGAAGGCCAGGTTGGTGCCGTCGTTGCCCGCGGAGACGATGACCACGGCGCCGTGGTCCGTGACCGAGCTGATCGCGGCCTGCCAGGCCGCGGGGCACGCGCCGGAGCCTCCCAGGCTGAGGTTGAGGACCTTGGCCGGATACGGGTTGTCCGGGTAGCCCGGGATGGGGATGCCCGCGGCCCATTCCATTCCGTTGATGATGTCGGAATCGTAGCCGCCGCATTTTCCGAGCACTCGGATGGGGAGGATCGTGGAGACCCAGTTGACGCCCGCCACGCCGACGCCGTTGTCGGAGGAGGCCCCGATGGTGCCCGCCACATGCGTGCCGTGCCAGGAGCTGTCCACCACGTCGCAGTTGCACAGGGAGCCGGGGCAGATGTCGCTGTCAGACTCGCTCACCCAGTCCCCGGGATCCGCGGGGTCGCTGGTGAGCGCGCCCGGGGTGCAGGCGGCGTTGTTGGCCCTGGCCGCGTCCGTGATGAAGCAATAGCCCGGCACCTTGCGCCCCGCCAGGTCCTGGTGGTCGAGCCAGCCCGTGTCGATCACGGCCGTCACCACCCCGGGGTCGCCGGTCGTGATGTCCCAGGCGGCCGGCAGGTTGGCCGCCCCCGCGGTGGACGCCGCCGCGAAATAGTGCCATTGGTCCCAATACCTCGGGTCGTTCGGGATCCTCAGCGGCTGACGAACCCGGTCCGGCTCCGCGTACTCCACCGAGGGGTCCCGCCGGATCTTTTCGAGGAGGGCCTCGACCTGGGCCAAGGGCATCCGGTCGGGGAGCCGGAGCACCTGGGCGTCGCCGGACATCCGGCCGTGGTGGGCCAGCCGGACCCCCGCCGCGGCGCTCAGCGGCCCCAGGCCCGCGGCGGTCAGGGCCGCGGCCCGGGCGGCCTTGCGGTCCCGGAACTTCACGATCAGGCGGTCCGTCCTTTCCTGGTCCTCGGGCCGGCTCCGGCGCGGCGCAGCGGCCTGTCCCGCAGCGGGCAGAGCCCCGGCCAGGAGGAGCACCCCGAGAAGCCTCGCTCTCAATGGAGATGACATAAAGGTTCAGAAGCGCACGGACGCCCCCGCGTAGGCCCCGGCGATCTCGGCCGTGGCGAAGTCGAGCTGCATGTTCGGGATGCTCCCGTCGGCCGCCGAGAACGTCCGCGAGCCGGTCCGGGAGTAGAAATAGAAGCGCTGGTAGCCGGCCTCGACCCGGAGCATCCTCCAGTCCCAGCGCAGGCCGAGCTGGAAATGCACGGCCGTGCCCTTGGCCGTGTCCACGTAGTTGGGCCCGGAATCGCGCAAGGGGTACCAATACATCCCCCCCATGTTGTCGTAGCCTTCGCCGCGGTAGCTCATGAAGGGCGACCAGAGGAAGAGGCTGTCGAAAGAGAAGCCGCCGGGGACCGCGATCTCGTTGCGGAAGCCGATATGCGGGCCGCTCCAAACCGCGGAATAGCCGGAATCGAAGCCGGCTATGGGCCCCGGCGACAGAGCCGGGGAGAAGTACTTCCCTTGGTTCACGGTGACGGAAAGGTGGGTCAGGTTGGAGTACTGCCGGAACCGCTCGTAGCCGGCGGCCACGTCCAGCGTCTCATGCCAGACCGGGTCGTCGACCCGCCACGGCCGCAGGTCGATGATGCGCGCGTAGATGGTCCCCGCGACCCAATCCCGGCGCGAGCGCGCGTCCGCCGCGAAGGCCAGGTCAGCCTCGTGATCGGGATACCTCCAAGTGGCGCCGTTCGCGGTATCGATCAGCAGGCTGCTCTGCGGAGAATGCACCCAGTAGCGGTCGCTGTAGCTCCCCTTATGGGTGTCCTCGCCGTACTGAAATTCTCCGGAGAGCCAGCGGATGGGAGCCAACTCGGCGCTGTAGACCATCATCAAGCCGTTCGAACCGCGCTCTTCGGTCTCCCCGATCAGGATATCCTGGTCGATCACCTTGGAGATGCGCGTGTCCACCGAGCCGATGGTGAACCACGCGCGCGCGCGCAGGGTCAGGAGCTCGCGCTTGAAGGACTCGTCCTCCTCCCAGCGGGGCGCGCGCTGGCGTTTGGCGGGCGCCGCAGGCGGCGCCGGCGCCGGCGCGGCCGGCGGTGGAGCGGGCGCGGCCTCCCGGCGCGCGGGGCTCTCGACCGTCAGCCGGGCATCGCCCTCGTCGCGCCCGGCCGAGGCCGGGACGCCCAGACACAGAAGCAAGGCTGCGCAGCAACTTAGGCGCATGGGCACCCAAGACTATCCCACAAATTTATTACATATTTTTGTCGGAATCAGAGGAGGGTCACGGAGCGTCGGCCCCCGTCAACCCAAATGGTATAATCCCCGCGTGAGAACCGAGCGCATTCCCTGGGCCGAGCTCGAGGCCAAGGCGCAGGCCCGCTGGGAGAAGGAAGGCGTCTTCAAGACCCCGGGGATGCCCCGGCCGGGCAAGAAATTCTACTGCCTGGACATGTTTCCCTACCCCTCGGCGGACGGCCTGCACGTCGGGCACCCGGAAGGCTACACGGCCACGGACATCCTCTGCCGCATGAAGCGCATGCAGGGCTTCGACGTGCTCCACCCCATGGGCTGGGACGCCTTCGGCCTGCCCGCGGAGAACTTCGCCCTGCAGACCGGCACCCACCCATCCGTGGTCACCCAGAGGAACATCGCCAACTTCCGCCGCCAGATCAAGTCCTTGGGCTTCTCCTACGACTGGGAACGAGAGGTGGACACCACCGCCCCGGACTACTACCGCTGGACGCAGTGGATATTCCTCCAGCTCTTCAAGAAGGG
>JAQUNT010000459.1 GCA_028717525.1 Elusimicrobiota bacterium | reverse complement strand
GAGCAGGACGGTCATCGGGGCAGGTACTTGGCGCGCCGGCGCGGCGAAGCGAAGAGGTCTTGGGCGGCCTGGTAGTCTTCCGACCGCCCGATGTCGAGCCAGTCCGCTTGGCTGCGGTAGCCCATGACGCAGCCGCCCGAGCCGCGCACGCGCGCGATGAGGTCCGGGATGCCCAGCGCCTCGCCCGGCTTGATGAGGCTCAGCACCTTGCGGTCGAAGACGTTGACACCCATGCTCACCAGGTAGCGGTAGGCGGGCTTCTCCACATAGGCCTGGAGCCGGTCCTGCTCGTCGAGCCGGATGGTGCCGAAGTCCACCACGGTCTGCCGCTCGCAGACCGAGACCGTGGCCGCGGGCCGGGAGCGGCGATGGAAATCGTAGAGGGCGCGGAAGTCCAGCGTGGTGAGCACGTCCCCGTTGATGGTCAGAAAGTCCGGGCGCAGGCCGCGGATGAGGCGCAGGGCGCCGGCGGTGGAGAGCGGCTTGTCCTCCCGCACGTAGCGGATGCGCAGGCGCCAGCGCCGCCCGTCTCCGCAGTAGGCCTCGATGAGCTCGGCTAGGTGGCCGGTGGAGATGATGACTTCAGCGAAGCCGAAGTGCTTGAGCTGGCGAAGCACGATCTCGATGATGGGAAGGTCCCCCACCGGGACCAGGGGCTTGGGCAAGGACGTGGTGAAGGGCCGCAGCCGGGTGCCCTTGCCCCCGGCGAGGATGACCGCTTGCATCAGACGTTGTAGATGCCGGCCTTGTAGTCGGACCGGTGCTGGGCCAGATAATCGATGGTCCGGGCCAGGCCCTCTTCCAAAGACCAGCGCGGCTTCCAGCCCAGCAGGCGCCGGGCCTTGCGGTTGCCGCAGACCAGGCGCATGACCTCGCTGCGCCGGGGCCGCACCCGCGCGCGCGTTTGGGCGATGCGCGCCTTGCGGCCCATGAGCTTCATGATGGCCTGGGCGGTCTGTGCGATGGTGACTCCCCGGCCCGAGCCGATGTTGATGACCTCGCCTACGGATTCGGGCGCGGCGGCCACGGCCAGGAAGCCCGCGACCGTGTCCGCCACGTAGTTGAAATCACGCACCGGGGAGACCGAGCCGAGCTCCAGGGAGGGCCGTTCTTCCAGCAGCTGGGTGATGATGGTGGGGATGACGGCCCGGGCCGATTGGCGGGGGCCGAAGGTATTGAAGGGCCGGATGATCGCCACGGGCAGGCCGAAGGAGCGGAAGTAGCTGTCGGCCAGGTGATCGGCCCCGATCTTGGTGGCGGCATAGGGCGATTGGCCCTGCAGGGGGTGCTTTTCGTCGATGGGCACGTAGAGCGCGGTCCCGTAGGCCTCGGAGGTCGAGGTGTGCACGAGCTTGCGCACCTTGTGCCGCCGGCAGGCCTCGAGCACGTTGAGCGTCCCCGTCACATTGGCCGCCACGTAGCTGCCCGCGGCCCGATAGGAATAAGGGATGGCGATGAGCGCGGCCAGATGGAACACGACCTCGCGGCCCTCGGCCAGGCGGGACACGCATTGGGGGTCGCTGATGTCTCCCGGAACCACTTCGACGCGGCGCAGGATGTCCGGGTCCGCTTTCTCCAGGAGTCCCCAGTGGCTGCGGGAGTTGTAATGCACCAGAGCCCGGACTTTGGCGCCCTGGCGGACGAGCTCCTCGGTCAGATGGCTGCCGATGAAGCCTCCGGCGCCGGTCACGAGGACGCGTTTGTTCTTCCAGTTCATGGTTTCAATCCGGTCGGCATGTTCGATATCTGAACGTTATATTAATTTAGGTCTCCACCCGTCAAAGCCGCGGCGCGCCGGCGCAGGGCCCGGTTCCAGCGGCGCAGGAGATCCGCGGCTCCGGGGCCGAGGCAAGCCAGGCCGTAGAGGGCGGCCGCCCGGGCGCGGGTCTTCCAGGGCGCGGGCCGGCCGCGCAGTGCGTCGGCGGCCTCCGGGCTCAGCCAGAGCCCGGCCCGCTTGACCGTCAGGACCTTGGGGCCGAGCTCCTGGCCCAGGCGCGGCTCGCGCTGGAGGCACTCTTCGAGGGCCTGACAGGTCTCCGCGCGTTCGCGGTCGAAATCCCAGCCCGCGCTGGCGGGATGGACGCGGATGCGCACCAGGGGCTCCGGGATGAAATCGAACTCCGAGACCGCGGCCAGTCGCAGGAAGAGCTCGTATTCCTCGGCGATGCGGAACTCCGGGCGGAAAAAGCCGCCGGCCCGGACGATCGCGCTCTTGCGCATGACCGCGGCGGCGCAGGGGATGAAGTTGTAGAGGAGCAGCTCGGGCAGGACGCGGCCGCGGCGCAGAGGGTTGCGCCGCGAACAGAGCGAGAGCGGGCGGCCCGAAGCATCCATCAGCAGGGCGTCCGAGCCCGCAAAGCCCACCTCCGGCCGGTCGAAGAGGGGGAGCTGCTTCTCCAGCTTGCGCGGCTCCCAGACGTCGTCATGGTCCAGGATCGCGATGAACTCGCCCGAGGAGAGCTCCAGGGCCTTGTTGCGCGCCGCGCCCAGGCCCGCGTTGTCCTGGGGATGGTAGACGATGGGGCGGCCTTGCGCGATGTGCCGCCGGATCATGGCGTCCGTGCCGTCGCGGGAGCCGTCGTTGACGATGACGAGCTCGTAGTCGGCGCAGGTCTGGGCGAAGGCCGAGGCCAAGGTCTCCTCCAGGAACGGCTCGGAGTTGTAGCAGCAGAGGTTGATCGAGACCTTGGGCATCGCCGTCAGGCGGCCGTCCGGCTCTTGCAGAACTCGGTCACGGCCGCGACGACGGTCTCGACGTCCTGGTCGCTCAGCGCGCAGTGCAGGGGGATGGTCACGATCTCTTGCCAGAGCTTCTCGGCGCGCGGCAGGGGCCCGCGCGCGTACTTCTTGAAGAACGGCTGGATGTGGTTGGCGATGTAGTGCAGGCCCGTGCCCACGCCGCGTGCCTTGAGGAACTCCATGAAGGCGTCCCGGCGGCCTTCCGGCACGCGCACGATGTAGATGTGCGGGGCGACCGCGGCGTAATCCACCTTCAAGGGCTGGACCTCGGCCAGGCCCGCGAAGGCCGCGTCGTAGCGCCGGGCGATGGCGCGCCGGCGTGCGATG
>JAQUNT010000458.1:1096-3067 GCA_028717525.1 Elusimicrobiota bacterium | reverse complement strand
CTTGAGCGCCGGTGCCGTGGCGCACGAGGCCGGCACCCGGGAGATGGACCATCTGGGCGGGCTCATCAAGCGCATGCCCTGGACCGCGTTCGGCTTCCTGGTCGGCGCCGCCGCGATCTCGGCCCTGCCGCCCCTCAACGGTTTCGTGAGCGAGTTTTTGATCTTCCTCGGGGCTTTCGGCGCGGCCGCCGTGTCCGGGCCGCGGGTCGCGGTCCCCTGCCTCGCCGCGATCGCCGGCCTGGCCCTGATCGGAGGACTGGCCGTGGCGTGCTTCACCAAGGCCTTCGGCATCGTCTTCCTGGGCGAACCCCGCTCCGAGCGCGCCGGCCGGGCCCATGAGGCGGGCTGGGCCATGCGCCTGCCCATGCTCGTCCTGGCGGCCGGCTGCGCCGCCGTGGGCTTGGGAGCTCCCTGGCTGCTCCCGGCCCTGTCTCCGGTGGTCGGCTGCGCGGGGGCGGATGCGGGCCTCGCGGCTCTGGCCCGGGGCTCCTCCGCGCTCCTGCCCCTGACCGCGGTGGCGGCGGCGCTCCTGGCCGCCGCCGTCCTGCTGGCGGTCCTGCGCTCCTGGCTCCTGCGCGGCCGGGCCCTGGGGGAGACCGTGACCTGGGACTGCGGCTACTCCCGGCCTTCCGCCCGGATGCAGTACACGGCCTCCTCGTTCGCGCAGCCTTTGACCAAGCTCTTCTCCGCCCTGCTGCGCACGCGCCGGCGGCTGGCTCAGCCGGCCGGGTTCTTCCCGTCCTCCGCGGATTTCGCGACCGCGACCCCGGATCTGGCCCGCAGCAGGCTTTTCGGCCCCGCCTATGCGGCCATCGAGAGGACGCTGTCCAAGCTGCGCTGGGCCCAGCACGGCCACCTGCAGCTCTACGTCCTGCAGCTCGCGCTCGTGCTCCTGGTCCTGCTCCTATGGAAATCAGCCTAGACCCGCGCTCCATCGCCTGGGCGGCCCTCGCCGCGGCGGCCGCGCCGCTGCTGCCGGGCGTCATCAACAAGACCAAGGCCTTCTTCGCCGGCCGGAAGGGCCAGCCCTGGCTGCAGTCCTATCATGACCTGGTCAAGCTCCTGCGCAAGGGCGCGGTCTACAGCCGGACCACCTCCTGGGTCTTCCGCGCCGGGCCGGTGCTGCAGCTGGCCTGCGCGGCGACGGCGCTGGCCTTGGTCCCCATGGGCGGCCGCCCGGCGCTGGTGTCCTTCGCGGGGGACTTCCTGGTCCTGGCGGGCCTGCTGGCCCTCATGCGCTTCGCCGTGGTGACCGCGGCCCTGGACACGGGCTCGAGCTTCGAGGGCATGGGAGCCAGCCGCGAGGCCGCTTTCTCCGCCCTGGCCGAGCCGGCCCTGCTCCTCTCTTTCGCGGCCCTGGCCTGCGGCACGGGCCGGCTGTCGCTATCCGAGATGCTGGCCGGATTGTCCGCCGGGCCGGCCGGAGTCAGCGGCCCGGTCCTGTCCCTCGTGGCCCTGGCCTTGTTCGGGGTCCTGCTGGCCGAGAACTCGCGGATGCCGGTGGACGATCCCAACACCCACCTGGAGCTGACCATGATCCATGAGGTCATGGTCCTCGACCACGGGGGCCCGGACCTGGCCTACATCGAGTACGCCTCGGCCCTCAAACTCTGGGTCCTGGGCGCGATCCTCTCCGGCGTGCTCCTGCGCGGGGCTCCGGGCGGCTGGGCGGGAGCGGGCGCGATGCTCGGGCTCGCGGTCGCCGTCGGGGTCGTGGAGTCGTCTTTGGCGCGCTTGCGGCTGGCGCGCGTGCCCCAGTTCCTCATCGGCGCGGGCGCGCTCTCGGCGCTGGCCTTGATCCTGAGCCTGGGGTGATGAATGTCCGCCTGGACTGAGCTGGTGCTGATCCTGGTCATCCTGGCCAACCTCGCCCTGCTGGGCGGCAGCCGCCTCAGCTTCCTCATCCGGGTCGCCGCGGGCCAGGGGCTGCTGCTCGGCCTGCTGCCGCTGCTGGCCTGCGGCGGGGCCCTC
>JAQUNT010000458.1:0-1086 GCA_028717525.1 Elusimicrobiota bacterium | reverse complement strand
CTCGTGGTCCTGGCCCTGGTCGCGGGCACGCTCAAGGGCGGCGTCTTCCCCATGCTCCTGGGCCGGGCCCTGCGCGAGGCCAACATCCGCCGCGAGGTGGAGCCCTTCGTCGGTCCCGGCCTCTCCATCCTGGCCGGCCTCATGGCCCTGGCCTGCTCCTTCTGGCTGACCACGAGGTTCCCGGTCTCCCAGCCCGGGTGGTCGCGCCTGGCCCCTCCGGTCGCCTTCTTCACGATCGGAGTGGGGCTGTTCCTGATCGTCTCCCGGCGCAAGGCGCTCACGCAGGTCCTGGGCTACCTGATCATGGAGAACGGGATCTACCTCCTGGGCATGGCGCTGGTGGGGGAGGTCCCCATGCTCGTGGAGCTGGGGGTCCTCCTCGACGCCTTCGTCGCCACATTCGTGATGGGAATAGCCATCCAGCACATCAATCGCGAATTCGACCACATGGACGCCTACCGGCTCGACGACCTCAGGGAATGACCGGCATGGCAGACCTCTCCTTGTTCGCCGTGTTGCTCCTGCCGCTGGCCGGCAGCGGGCTCTGCCTGCTGCTGAGCTGCCCGCGCCGGATCGTGGCCTTGACCTGGCTCTCCGCCCTGCTGGCCGCGGCCGTCGCCGCCCCGGCCTTGTGGCTCTGCCTGGCGGGAGGGACGGTATCGGCGGCGGGCGGCTGGCTCAGGCTCGACGCGCTCTCCGCCTACCATCTCGCCGTCATGCTGGCCGTCTTCCTCCTGAGCTCGGTGTACGCCCAGTCCTATTTCCGGGAGGAGTCGGCCTCCGGCGCCTTCCCGCCGCCCTTGGCGCGGCAGTACGGCGCCCTCTGGCTCGGGTCCCAGGCGGCCATGACCTTGGTGCTCCTGTCGAACAACCTGGGCATCATGTGGGTCGGGATGGAAGCCACCACCTTGCTGACCGCTTTCCTCATCACCATCCGCCGCTCGGCGCACGCCCTGGAGGCCATGTGGAAGTACCTCATGATCTGCTCGGTGGGCATCGCCTTCGCCTTCATTGGGACCTTGCTGCTCTCGGCCTCCGCCAAGGGGCTGCGCCTGGAACCCGCGCAGGCCCTGCTCTGGACCCGGC
>JAQUNT010000457.1 GCA_028717525.1 Elusimicrobiota bacterium | reverse complement strand
ATATCCTGGAACAGCACCGAGGAGTGGTAGCGGTCGCCCGCGTCCGGCAGGACCACGACGATCAGCTGGCCCTGGCGCTCGGGCGCCGCGGCCAGGCGCAGGGCCGCGGCCAAGGCCGCTCCGCTGGAGATGCCGGCCGTGATCCCCTCCTCCTTATGCAGCCGCCGGGCCAGGTCCACGGCTTCCTCGTTGGACACGGTCTGTATCTCGTCGACCAAGGACAGGTCTAGGACGTCCGGCTTGAAGCCCGCCCCTAGGCCCTGTATCTTGTGGGGGCCGGGCTTGGGCGCCTGCCCGGCGCGGATGGCGGTGAGCACGGGCGAGGCCGCGGGCTCCACGCCCACGCACCAGACGGGCTTCTTGCGGTCCTGCTTGAAGTAGCGGCCCGCTCCGGTGATGGTCCCGCCCGTGCCGATGCCCGAGACGAACGCGTCCACCTTGCCCTCGGTATCCTCCCAGACCTCCGGGCCAGTGGTCTTGAAGTGGATGTCCGGGTTGGCCGGGTTCTGGAACTGCTGGGGGATCCAGTACCGGCCCGGCGCCGCGGCCGCGAGTTCCTCGGCCTTGGCTATGGCGCCCGGCATGCCCTGGGCGCCCTCGGTCAGGACCAGCTCCGCGCCGAAGGCCTTGAGCAGGCGCCGGCGCTCCAAGGACATGGTCTCCGGCATGGTCAGGGCCAGGCGGTAGCCCCGCGAGGCGCAGACGAAGGCCAGGGCGATGCCCGTGTTGCCGCTGGTGGGCTCCAGCACCGTGGGGTTCTCCCCGCCCGGCTTGAGGATGCCCCGCTTCTCCGCGTCCCAAATCATGGCCGCGCCGATGCGGCACTTCACGGAATAGGACGGATTGCGGCCCTCGATTTTGGCCAGGACCGTCGCTCCCAGGCCCCGCGCCATCCGGTTGATGCGGACCAGCGGCGTGCGCCCGATGCTGAGGCTGTTGTCAGCGAAGATCTTCATGTCCCCTCCCGCTCTCCCTTAGAGTCTACCCCTCCCAAGGCCCGGGGCGCAATGATCCGCGTCATGCCCGCGGCCGCAGGGCAAATGCGCTATCATATCAGCCGACCAGGAACGAAATGGCCGAGCTCAGGATGGAAGCCGTCACTTTCCGGGCCGGGGGCAAGGCCCTGCTGCACGAGGCCAGCCTGTCCTTCCGCTGCGGCGAGCTGACCGCCATCATCGGCCCGTCCGGCTGCGGCAAGAGCACCTTGCTCAAGTGCCTGACCACGAGCCGGCGGCCCGCCAGCGGCCGGGTGAGCCTCGCGGGCCAAGACGTCTGGGCCATGCGCGCCGAGTACCGGCTGGCCTTGGGCTACGTGCCGCAGGACGACGTCATCCATCCCCAGCTCACCGTGGCCGAAGCCTTCGAGTTCGCCTCCGGACTGCGCCTCGACACCTCGGTGCCGCCGGCCGAGATCCGCAGCCGCATCGACTCCACCGCCGCGGCGCTGGGCCTGGCCGGGGCGAAGGACCGCCGCATCCACCGGCTCTCCGGCGGCCAGCGCAAGCGCGTCAACATCGGCATCGAGCTGCTGGCCGACCCGAAGATCCTCGTGCTCGACGAGCCCGCCTCGGGCCTGGACCCCGGCACCGAGGAGGACCTGGTCAAGCTCCTGGCCGCCTTGGCCCACGGCGGCCGGACCGTGGTGACCACCACCCATTCCATGGAGTATCTCGCGGCCTTCGACCGCATCGTGGTCCTGGCCGCGGGCTACGTGGTCTTCTGCGGCAGCCGGCCGGAACTCCTGGCCCACTTCGCCGTGGACCACGAGGCCGAGGTGTTCAAGGCCATCCGCGGCAAGCCCGCCGAGGCCTGGGCGGCCCTCTACCGCCGCTCGCCGCTCTTCGCCCGGGCGCTGAGCTCCTGATGGCCCGCCCGGATTTCCGCCGCCAGCTGGACATCCTCGTGGACCGCACCATCGCGGTGCACCTGGGCTCCTGGGGCTCCTTCCTCATGATGGTCGCCCAGGCGCCCATCATCGGCTGCTTCATCGGCCTGGCCTGGCGCGGCCAGGAGGCGGTCGCGCAGACCTACTTCATCATGTCCGTGGCCGCGCTGTGGATGGGCTGCATGAACTCCTGCACGGCCATCGTCTCCGAGCGTCCCATCTTCTTGCGCGAGCGCATGTTCAACCTCAACATCTGGTCCTACCTGCTCTCCAAGATGCTCGTGCTCGGCGTGGTCTGCGCCCTGCAGACCGTGCTGCTGCTGGCGGTCCAGGGGCATCTCATGCACCTGCGCGACTCCTGGGGCGCGCACCTCCTCGTCTTCCTGGCCCTGGCCTGGACCGGGATCGCGGCCTGCGCCTTGGGCCTGCTGGTCTCCGCGGTGGCGCGCAGCGCCTACAGCGCGGTGGCGGCCGTGCCCATCATCCTCATCCCGCAGGCCATCTTCTCCAAGGTCCTGCTGCAGGGCAACATAGAAAAGGGCGTGCCCTCGTTCATCGAGAAGCTCACCCTCACCAAGTGGTGCTACCAGGCGCTCGTCGACGTCCACGACGGCGCCCATTTCCTCGAACAGCTCAAGAGCCTGGGCGCCTTGACCCTGGCCCTGGCGCTGCTGCTGGCCTTGGCCGCCGGCGCTCTGAGCCTGGCCGAGGACTAGAGGCTGAAATGAAGAAACTCCTGTTCGCCGTCCTGCTCCTGGCCGTGGCGGCCGGGACCGGCTATCTCATGCACGAGGGGGTCGTGCCCGGATGGCAGAGCGACCGGGCGCTCATCAAGAGCAAGTCCCTGCGCTTCCTGGAATGCCTGAAGTTCAAGGCCTTCGAGGAGGCCGCGGCCTTCCACGCGCCGGCCGACCGCCAGGCCCGGCCGGACCTGCCCAAGCTCCTGGAGGACTTCTTCAAGATCCCGCCCGAGAACCTCGACATCCAGGACCTCAACGTGGACTTCATCGAGTTCGACTCCACGGGCCAGCGCGCCAAGGCCAAGACCACCTGCGGGGTGCGCATCCTCAACACCAAGGAGGAGAAGCGGCCCGAGGCCGTGCTCTACTGGAAGAAGGCGGACGGGACCTGGTACCTGGACCTGCGCACGACCTTGGAGCGCGGCAGCTCGGCCGGGTTCTAG
>JAQUNT010000456.1 GCA_028717525.1 Elusimicrobiota bacterium | reverse complement strand
AATGCGCCTCTTTGACGACCATCTCAGATGTCCCCATCGATGACCTCGCCCCCGGGTCAGCGGCTCTGGAGGCTTCAGGCGCCTTCCTGACCGGCTTCTGCCGTCCGGATGAGGCGCGGGCTCTGGCTTCCCAGACGTCGCGGCGCGCCGGGATCCTCGGCCGCCATGAGGTGCCGCTCTACCAGGGCCTGCGCTGCGAGAAGCGGCGGCTGGACTGGCTGGCCGGGCGCCTGGCCGCCAAGCGGGCCCTGCGCCGCTACTTCTGCGATCTCCAGGGCCGTTCTCCGGCGCTCACGGCCCTGGAGATCTCATACGACTCCCAAGGCGCGCCCCGCTGCGCGCTGGCGCAGGCGCCCTTCCTCTCCATCAGCCATTGCGCCGCCGGGGGGCTCTGCGCCGTCGGCCTGTCGGGCCGGCGCGTGGGCGCGGACTGGGAAGTCGTGGTCTCCCGCGGCCCGGAGCTGACCCGGCTCTTCGCCTGCCCAGGCGAGCTGCCGCTCGGGCCTGAAGACCCCTTCGCGCAGACCCGGCTCTGGGCGCTCAAGGAGGCGGCCCTCAAGCTGCTGGGCCTGGGACTGGCGGCGGCGCCCACCGAAGTGAGGGCCCAGCCGTGGCTGGGCCTCGCAGGCCGGACGCGGCAGCGCTGGGAGGACCTGGGCAGCCCGGCGCTCAGACCCGTCGTGGCCCGGGTCCGCGGCTGCGTCGCCGCCGTCGTCCACTCACAGCCGCGAGCATAGGAGAACCAGAATGGAATCCGCCAAGACCAACCCCGCCGATACCGCAGGCGCCAGGAAGGAGAGGACCGCCGCCCCCAGCCTGACGCGCCTGCGCCAGATGGTCGAGACGGTCATGCGCGGGGGCGGCGAGAAGGCCGTGGCCGCGCAGAAGGCCAAAAACAAGTTCACGGCGCGGGAGCGCATCCAGTACCTGCTCGACGAAGGCAGCTTCCAGGAGACCGACCTGCTGGTGAGCACGCGCTGCGCGGACTTCGGGCTCAAGGAGAAGAACCCTCCGGGCGACGGGGTGGTCACGGGCTTCGGGACCGTGGCCGGCAGGGAGGTCTGCGTCTTCGCGCAGGACTTCACGGTCCTGGGCGGCTCGCTCGGGCACGCCCACGCCATGAAGATCTGCAAGGTCATGGACCTGGCCCTGGCCAACCGGGTCCCGCTCATCGGCCTGCTCGACTCGGGCGGGGCGCGCATCCAGGAAGGGGTCGACTCGCTCGACGGCTACGCCGAGATCTTCTATCGCAACACCCAATGCTCGGGGGTCATCCCGCAGGTCTCCGTCATCCTGGGCCCCTGCGCGGGGGGGGCGGTCTATTCCCCGGCGCTGACCGACTTCATCTTCATGGTCGAGGGTATCAGCCACATGTTCGTGACCGGGCCCGACGTGGTCAAGGCCGCCACGGGCGAGGACGTAAGCTTCGACACCCTGGGCGGCTGCGCGGCCCACGCCAACAAGTCGGGGGTCTGCCACTTCGTGGCCGCCTCCGAGCCCGACTGCTTCCGGCAGGTCCGCGAGCTCCTCTCCTACCTGCCCCAGAGCCGCTGGCAGAAGCCCCCGCGCGTGGCCAACCCGGACCCGGTCAGCCGCGGCATCCCCCTGCTGGAGAAGATGTGCGAGATGGACCCGCGCAAGCCCTACCGCATCCACCACATCATCTGGCAGATCGCCGACGAGCACAAGTTCTTCGAGGTGCACGCGGGCTTCGCCAAGAACGTCGTGGTGGGCTTCATGCGCATGGGCGGCGAGGTGGTCGGCGTGGTGGCCAACAACCCGGCCCACTTCGCGGGGGCCCTGGACATCAACTCCGCGGACAAGGCGGCGCGCTTCATCCGCATGCTCAACGCCTTCAACATCCCCATCGTGACCTTGACCGACGTGCCGGGCTACTGGCCGGGCGTGGCCCAGGAGCACGGGGGCATCATCCGCCACGGGGCCAAGCTCCTCTTCGCCTATTCCGAGGCCACGGTGCCCAAGATCGCGGTGGTCATCCGCAAGGCCTACGGCGGGGCCTACATCGCCATGAGCTCCAAGAAGCTGGCCAGCGACTTCAACTTCTCCTCGCCCAGCGCGGAGATCGCGGTGATGGGTCCCGCCGGCGCGGTCGAGATCCTCTACCGGCGCGAGCTGGCCGCCGCGAAGACCGACGACGAGAAGGCGGCCCTGCGCGCCAAGCTCACGGCCGAGTACAAGGACCGCTTCGCCTCGCCCTACCAGACCGCCTCGACCGGCTCCATCGACGAGGTCATCGAGCCGCGCCTGCTGCGCACCAAGATCATCCGGGCCCTGCGCCTGCTGCGCGGCAAGCGCATTCCCGGGACCCACGAGAGCCGGGGCAATATCCCGCTCTGATGTGGTATAATCCGGGCCACAACCGATGAAAGCCCAGATCTTGGTCGTCGAGGACCAAGCCGCGACCTCCGAGCTCATCCGCGAGGTGCTCAAGGACGAGGGCTGCGAGGTCCAGGCCGTGGACACCCTGGCCAAGGCGCGCAAGAGCCTGCAGCGCGCCCTGCCCGACCTGGTCGTCCTCGACCGGGCCCTGCCCGACGGCGAGGGGATGGACCTGCTCAAGGACCTGCGCGGCGAGGAGAAGTCGGCGCGCCTGCCGATCCTTATCCTCACGGCCCAGAACGCGGTCAGCGACAAGGTCACGGGCCTGCGCGAGGGCGCCGACGACTACATCACCAAGCCCTTCAACACCGAGGAGCTGGTCGCGCGCGTGGAGGCCCTGCTGCGCCGCACCGGGGCCTTCGAGGAGCCGACCGTGCAGGAAGCCGGCGAGCTCAAGCTGGACCGGACCTCGCGCAAGGCCTACGTCAAGCACAAGGAAGTCCCCTTGAGCGCCAAGGAGTTCGACCTCCTGTGGTTCCTCATGCACCGCCGCAACCGGGTGCTCACGCGCGACTTCCTGCTCCAGCACGTCTGGGGCTATGAGCAGGGCCTCGACCTCTCCACCAAGGTCATCGACGTGACCCTCTCCCACCTGCGCGACAAGATCGGCCCGACCGCCAACCGCATCGTGGCCGTGCGCGGCTTCGGCTACCGCTTCGACGACTGGCCGG
>JAQUNT010000455.1 GCA_028717525.1 Elusimicrobiota bacterium | reverse complement strand
TCCGGCCCAGCTCGGCGCGCAGGAGCTCGCGCTGCGCCTTGAGCTCCGCGAAGCCGGACTGCAGATCCTGGCGCAGGGCCTTGAGCGGTCCTGGGGTCTCGAGGAGCTCTTGCGGCACCAAGGCCTCGAGCTTGGCGAGCTGTCCGCGGAAGGAGGAGGCCAGGACGAGGTCCGGGGCGATGCCTGGTTCGTCGAGCGCAACCGACTTCGGCTGGAATGCCCCGTCGAAGAGCGCGGTCCCGGCCTGGGCCGCGCGCTCCAGATCTTGGCCGGGCTCGGCTTCTGGTGAGGAGCCCTGTTCGGGCGGGCCGCGGGCGGAATCCGGCGCCAGGGCCGGCCCGGGCACAGTCAAGGTCTGGACCCCGGCCGGGGGCGCCGCGAGAGCGGGCCCCAAGACCGGCAAGGCCTGGACGTCCGTCTGCCCGGCTGCGGGATCCTGCGGCCGGGTCGGCTGGGGAGAGGGCGACGGAGCCGCCAGCCCCTGGGGGACCAGGCTCGCAGGCTGAAGACCCAGCGGCCCAAGGCCCGCGCCCGCGCCGGAGCGCCCGGTTCCGAGGCCTGGCGCTCCGACCGGGTTCTGTAGGGCCGGGACTTCGGCCACGCGCGAGCCGGCATAGGCCGGGCCGAGGAGCCAGAGCGCGGCCCCGCAGAACAGGCAGAAGCGCAGAGTCATGCCGGCGCGGCGCATCTTCGCTAGTATAACAGGGGGTCTGGCATCCTGCCAGCTGTCCCTAAGCCCAAAGCCCTGTCCGCAGGTAGGCCCAAATCCGCGCTCCGGCGGGCCCTTTGGACTCATACTGTTCGAGCCTGGTTTGCGGTATCATGAGTCCCTGATCCAGGAGAACACTATGCGAATCCTGCGCAGCGCTCTGGCCGCCTCCATATTCCTGATGTCTCCGGGCTTCGCCGGCTACGCGGCCGCGGGCCAGGTCGTCTCCTCGCGTGCGGCCGGCGCCTCGGCCGTCGGCGTGCCGGGCGGCCTGCCGGTCATGACCGGCGCCGCTTTCTCCCAGGCTTCGGTGTCCCTGACCCCCGCGAGCCTTCTGGCCGCGCCCATAAGCACCCCGGCTCCGACCGTCAAGGACGCCTTGACCGGCCCCCGAGTCCGATCAGCTCTGGCGGCTCCTGCGCTCGCCAGCGAGACGCGCGCGGTCTTGCCCGCGGCGCCAGTCGTTGGCCAGGCCGTAGCCGCTCCCACGGCCATGGGTGTCCTGACCCAGGGCGCCCCGGCCGAGGCCGCGCAGTCCGAGCCCGTGGAGGCCTCGGCCCAGCGCATGGGCGGCCTCATGGACGGCTCCCACATCAAGGCCCGGCAGGCCGACGACTCCGCCCCGGTCGTCGCCGGCCAGGCTCCAGTGAGCCAGGCCGCTCCGCTGGCCAAGGCCGAGACCCCTGCCCCGGCCGCCAAGTCCTCGCTGCCCTCGCCGAATGCCCCTTCCGCCAAGCGCGCCGTCGCCGGCAAGCTCGTGGTGGCCGCCACGGTCGCCGCTCTCGTGCTGCTCATGCCCGCCGTGGCCTTGGCCGCCGGGGCCCCGGCCGCCGCGACCTTCTCCGTCGCCCAGGTCCTGGGCGCCATGAACCCCGCGGCCAGCATCGTGGCCGCGGCCGTCGGCTCTCTCTACGGCGCCTTCGCGGCCAAGGGCAAGAACGGCAAGAGCGCCAGCACCGGAGAGCTCTTCGGCTCCATCCTGCGCTATGGGATACTGGCCGGGGCCGGGGTCTATGCCTGCACGGACATCGCCGGGCTGCTCTTCATGGGCACGCGCAGCGTGATCAGCCCCCTGCCCACGGCCCTGGCCACCGCGGCTTTGGGCCAGGGCGCCTTCCAGGGCAAGTTCACCGAGGCCGAGACCTCCTCCGCGGACCGCATCATGGCCGTCTTCCCCGCGGTCGCGGCGGCCCTGGGCCTGAGCGTCGTGGAGAAGGCCGTGCCCGGCATGAGCCTGCTCATGACCTACGCGCTCAACGCCATGACCGTGACCGGCGTGGCCAGCGCCCTCTTCGCCGTCACCTACGACCAGGCCAAGTCCCCCAAGGACGGCCCGGCGCGCATGGCGCGCGGCTACGTGCTGCAGGCGCTCATGTCCGGCCTGGCTCTGTCGGTGGCCAATCCCTATCTCACCGCGCTCTTCGCGGCCCTGGCGGTGTGGGGCTTCGCGGACGTGGTATGGGCCTCGGGCCGCACGGTCGGGCAGTTCCTCAAGGACCTCTTCCAGAAGTACTTCCCGCCCGCGTCCAAGAAGAGCTAGGCTTCAGGCTGCGTGTCGGCGAGGACCAGGCTGAAGCTGCGGCCGCCCTTCCGGACCGCCTGCGTCCCGTCCGGCCCCTGCCGCTGGAAGCTCCAGACGGCGTAATACTTCCCTCCGGGGTGCAGCTTGCGAAGGACGTCCTTGAAGGAGAACTCGTAGAACGGGCCCACCGGTTGGGCGATGTCGATGTCGAAGATGACCGGGTCCGGGTGCAGCCCGAGGTCTTCCTTGACCTCGATGATGAGCCGCGTCATCCCGCCCGCGTAGCTCTCCGCCTGCTGGTCCTGGAAGGCCAGCGTCAGGCCGACGGCATCCTCGCGGAACTGGACCAGGGCCAGGCCCGCAGATTTCGGAGCGGGAGCGAGGCCGTCCATGATCGCGCGCATGTCGATGCCAAGGTCGAAGTCGATGCCGGGGGCGGGCGTCTGGGCGGAAAGCGGGGCGGCGATGAGGAGTGCCAAGGCGTTCACGACCAACTGGTGCTTGAGTCTTGTCATGCCCATCTCCTCGCGTCTTGATCCTTAGAGAAACAAAAAAACGGGCGCCTGGAGTCAGATTCCATACTGATCCAAGAGCCCGTGGTTACATCCCATTGCGGCGGGATCGCGTTAACCCCGAGGCCGATCCCCCGGGTTACACGGTGCAGCGGTCTGCCAAAGAACTGAGAGTAGTCTAACGCGCGGGGCCTACCTGGTCGAGGACCTTTTGGCCTAGCCATAAATGGGCCTTTGGACCTAGTTGTGCAACTTGGAGAGCGCGAGTTCCCCGCTTCGTCCGCCCTGCTGGACCGCGGTTGTGGAGACCTTGCCCTCGCGTGCGAACTTCCAGGTCAAATATTCCTT
>JAQUNT010000454.1 GCA_028717525.1 Elusimicrobiota bacterium | reverse complement strand
GGCGGCCGGGACGACGGCGACCCGTCCGGCCGGCAGGGCCTGCCCGGAAGCGGCGACCCCGGCCGTGGCCACCGCGGCCCAGGCCTGCGGCCCGGGGGCGAGCAGGACCAGGAGGGCGGCCAAGGATGCGGCGAAGGCGCGGCGCAACCTCATGCCTATATTATCGCACGAGGTTCAGGACGCGACGGGGGCCTTCAGGCCCAAGGCCGGCCGGATATGGGCCCAAGCGGTTCTGGGACTAAGGGGCTCACTTGGCGCCGCCTTGGCCGTGCCCGCCGGGGTCGTCAGGCTTGCCGCCCTGGTCCCGGTTGTGGCCGGAGGAATCGGCCGAGCCGCCGGAGTCTGCGAACCCCACGGGATTCGGCGTGATCGCGTTGCGGCCGGAGGCTCCGCCCGCATTCGCGGCCGGTTGCCGGTCCGGCGGCCCGACGTGGATGCCCGCGAAGGGGTTGAGGACCACGGTGTTGCCCGGGTCCTGGGTGATGGCGTAGCCCGGGTCGTTGTTCTGCCAGCGCGCGTCGTCGGTCGGCGTCGCCTTGTAGCCCAGGCCCTCGGTGCGGATCAGGGCGCCCGGGGTGTAGTTGTAGGGCGGGTTCTCGGCCGGCGCCGGGGCGGGAGTCTGAGGCTCGTCGGCGCGGCGCACCCCGAAGGCGCGCGTGCGCTTCAGGCCGAGATTGTCGAAGCCGCCTTGGCTCCAGCCGCTGCGGCCGCGCTGCGGCGCGAAGCGGGAGTTGACGCCGACCGCGGTCACGCCGGCCGGGGTCACGGCCGCGGGGTTCACGCTGACGGGCGTCACGGCGGAGCCGCGCGGGGTCGGCGCGACCGTGGCGACAGCGGCGCGGGGCGCGGGCGCGATGTGCGAGACGATGGGGCGGGTGGCGTGGGGGGCGGAGGAGAACCTTCGGGAGCTCGCGCGCGAGCTTGCGAAGCCCCTGCGGTTCGACTCAGCCAGCACGGCGGACGGCAGGAGGAGCAGGGCCGCCAGCAATGATACGGTTCCGAATCCATATCGCATAAAGGCCTCCCGAGTCCCTGTCAGTATAAGCCGCGGGCGTGAAAACCCTGTTACAGACTATTAAATTGTTAGTAAAGCCTCCCGGGAGACGCCGCCAAAAAATGTATGATGTTATGGACTTGACTTAGCAACCACCGCCGCGCCATACTTAAGGCCGGAGGGGGACTGCGAGTCTCGCGCGTCGCATTCAGGAGATAATATTTATGTCGAACCGGTTCACGGAAAGGGCGCAGCGGGTCATCCTCATCGCGCAGGAAGAGGCCAAGCGGCTCAACCACGATTACGTGGGCACCGAGCACATCCTCCTGGGCCTCATCGCCCTGGGCGAGGGCGTGGCGGCCCAGGTCCTGGCCAACCTGGGCGTGGACCTGCGGCGCGTGCGCTCCGAGATCGAGAAGATCGTGGGCACGGGCGACAACGTCATGCTGCTCGGCGAGATCCCCTTCACCCCGCGGGCCAAGAAGGTCCTCGAATACGCGGTCGAGGAGGCCCAGCACATGGGCCATTCCTATGTGGGCACCGAGCACCTTCTGCTGGGCTTGATCCGCGAGGAGGAAGGCGTGGCCGCGCGGGTCCTGGAGAACCTCGGCCTGCGCCTGGAGGTCGTGCGCGAGGAGGTCTTGAACCTCCTGGGCGAGGGGCAGTCCCAGCAGCAGCCGGGCGCCGGCGGCCAGCCCCAGGCCCCGACGCGCACCAAGTCCAAGACCCCGACCCTCGACGAGTTCGGCCGCGACCTGACCGTCATGGCGCGCGAGGGCAAGCTCGACCCGGTCATCGGACGACTAGACGAGATCGAGCGCATGATCCAGATCCTGGCCCGGCGCCAGAAGAACAACCCGGTCCTCATCGGCGACCCCGGGGTGGGCAAGACCGCCATCGTCGAGGGCCTGGCCCAGAAGATCGCCTTGGGCGACGTGCCCGAGATCCTCAACAACAAGAGGGTGCTCTCCTTGGACCTGGCGCTGGTGGTGGCCGGCACCAAGTACCGCGGCGAGTTCGAGCAGCGCCTCAAGAACATCATCGAGGAGATCCGCCGGGCCAAGGGCCAGATCATCCTCTTCGTCGACGAGCTGCACACCGTCATCGGCGCCGGGGCGGCCGAGGGCGCCATCGACGCATCCAACATGATCAAGCCGGCCCTCTCCCGCGGCGAGCTGCAGTGCATCGGCGCGACGACCTTGGACGAATACCGCAAGTACATCGAGCACGACGCCGCCCTGGAGCGGCGCTTCCAGCCCGTCATCGTGGATCCTCCGACGGTGGAGGAGACGATCGCGATCCTGAAGGGTCTCAGGGAGAAATACGAGGCCCATCATAAGGTGAAGTACGAGGACGCGGCCCTGGCCGCCGCAGCCAACCTGGCCGACCGCTACATCTCGGAGCGCTTCCTGCCGGACAAGGCCATCGACCTCATCGACGAGGCCGGCTCTCGGGCGCGCCTGCAGACCACCCAGACCCCGCCCCAGTTCAAGGACAAGGAGGCGGAGATCGAGAAGGTGGTCAAGGAGAAGTCCTCCGCCATCTCCGGCCAGGAGTACGAGAAGGCCGCCCGCCTGCGCGACAAGGAGAAGGAGCTGCGCAAGGCGATGGAGGAGCTCAAGAAGAAGTGGCGCGAGAAGCGCGACCAGTCCACTCCCGCCATCACGGCCGAGGACGTGGCGTTCGTGGTCTCCAAGTGGACGGGCGTGCCCGTCACCAGCCTGACCGAGTCCGAGACCGAGAAGCTGGTGCACATGGAGGAGGTCCTGCACAAGCGCATCATCGGCCAGCATGAGGCCATCCGGGTCATCTCCCAGGCCATCCGGCGCTCCCGCGCGGGCTTGAAGGAGCCCAAGAAGCCCATCGGCTCGTTCCTGTTCCTGGGCCCCACGGGCGTGGGCAAGACGGAGCTGGCCCGGGCCCTGGCCGAGTTCCTCTTCAACAACGAGGAAGCCATCGTCCGCGTCGACATGTCCGAATACATGGAGAAGTTCGCGGTCTCGCGCCTCATCGGCGCGCCTCCCGGCTACGTCGGCTACGAGGAGGGCGGCCAGCTAACCGAGGCCGTGCGCCGCAAGCCCTATTCCGCTGTCCTGCTCGACGAGATCGAGAAGGCCCACCCC